>JBCBQS010000114.1:0-8944 GCA_039820085.1 Pseudomonadota bacterium | reverse complement strand
TGTCGTTCCGCATTATGTGTCTCCCGGTTTTGGGATCGCCACCTTTGTTGAGCAACGCGGCATTCCATATGGCGTCGCCATCGCAGCAGGCGCATTTTATGCCGCTCCGAGCTCACCACTCCTTACCGATTTGTTAAATCAAATCCCCCATCTGAGTTAACCATGCTTTAGGTTCGTTATGGGATAGCGGAGGGGTGTTGCCTTCCATCTCGAGGGCTGAAGTCAGTAAGAGAGTGCCCTCATGTCACCGATGAGACTTATTATTCTAGCAGTCGCACTGGTTGCCGCCATCGCCGCTGCTTTTCTCGTTCGCAACCTCGCAAACCAACAACCAACGGTTGTCAACTCGACGGAAACGGTCGAGCGTGTGGTTGAGGTTGAAGTATCCCAGCGAAAAGTCTTGGTCGCGAAAACAGATCTGCGGATTGGGACGCTGCTCACGCCCGACGAGTTTAAGTGGGCCAACTGGCCTGAGACGACGCTCAACCCGGCTTACTACACGCAAGAAATCGCGCCTGACGCGATGGAGATCCTGACGGGTAGCGTGGTGCGCTCTGCGATGTATGCCGACGAGCCGATCATGCCGCAGAAAATTGTTCAAAAAGGCGAAACGGGCTTCATGGCTGCGATCCTCAACCCTGGCATGCGCGCCATGACGATCGAGATTTCTCCTGAGTCTGCGTCAGCCGGGTTCATCCTACCAGACGATCGCGTCGATGTTATTCTGACGCAAATGATCGAATTCACCGGCGAAGAGGATCGACCGCCGGTCATGGTCACAAATACGATCCTTGAAAATGCGCGGGTGCTCGCAATCGACCAAACTTTTGGCGATGTTGACGGCATTCCAACCCTCACCGGTTCAACCGCAACCATGGAATTGGTGCCGTCCCAAGCTGAGCTTGTGGCGCGTTCGTCTCGCGTTGGAACAATTTCCTTAGCGCTGCGCAGTGCCGCGGATGCGGGATGGAATGAAGGTCAAGCCTTCGCCAGTGAAAATGTGCTCGAAGATGTCGATTCAGGCGGGCGCAAAGTGATGATCTATCGCAGCAACAAAGTTGAGGCTGGGGGGAGCTAGAGGATGACGATGAGACGTATCGTCCAAGGGATCGCCGCAACATCAGTTCTTGCACTGATGCCACTGGCAATGCACGCCCAACAGACTGAGTTTAAGGATCCGCTGGGCGTAAGCTCGATGGAAGCCGGGGAAACGGGTGTCACGCGGCATGTGAAACTTGGCATGAACAAGTCGATCATAATTGATCTGGACCGACCAGCGTCTGATGTGATCATTACCAATCCCGAAATCGCGGACGCAACCGTACAGACCGCGCGGCGGATGATCTTTCGCGGTGTGGCGGTTGGACAGACCAATGCCTTCATCTTTGATTTGAGCGGACGTCCATTGCTCAACCTCGAAATTGAGGTCGATATGGACACGGCGCTGATCAATCAAATGATTGAGCGCTATGTTCCGGGCGCCCGTGTCAATGTTGAAAGCGCTAACCAGAATTTGGTGGTTTCGGGCATCGTCGACAATCTCGTTCAATCCGATCAGATTCTTCGCTTGGTCGGTGCCTATCTGCCGACCGAAGGCGAAGCTCAGGTCGTCAATATGATGAGCATTCGGGCGAAAGATCAGGTCATGCTGGAAGTGCGCATCGTTGAGATGCAGCGCACCTTGATCAAACAGCTGGGCATCAATTTGAGTGGCACGACCAGTTTTGGCGACCTCGCCAATCAGGTTGAAAAACAGCTCTTCACATTCGACCCAGTCCTCGGTGAGTTCGTCAATGCTGAAACGACGACTCTCGCACCCGGGCTGCCCTTTACGAACCGGTTTGCGATCACCAATTCCAACTCGTTCAATGTCCAAGGCAGTTCCTTGGGGGGCTTGAACACCGAGGTCGGTTATACAAATTTCGTCGAATCTGATCTGCAGTCTTCAGCTGGCGCCGCCATTGATGCGCTGGAGCGCGTTGGAATTGTTCGTACGCTCGCGGAACCGAACATCATGGCGGTCTCAGGCGAAAGCGCCAAGTTCTTGGCCGGTGGTGAGTTTCCCGTTCCGGTCGCGCAAGAAGACAATCAGATCTCCATCGAGTTTAAACCGTTCGGTGTTGGACTTGCTTTCACACCCACCGTTCTGTCGGAAGGCCGGATCTCTTTGAAAGTCTCAACCGAGATTTCTGAGTTGTCGAACCAAGGGGCTTTCCAAGCCTCGTCTACGGCCGGTGTAACCAGTGCCGGTGAGGTCATTCAGGTTTCAGGGATTACAATTCCATCCTTGGTCGTGCGCCGCGCCGAAAGTGTGGTTGAACTGCCATCGGGTGGCTCGACAATGCTGGCCGGACTGATCCAGTCTCGGTCTCGTCAGACGCTTGATCAACTGCCAGGGATCAAAAAGATTCCAATCATTGGATCGCTGTTCCAGTCGCGCGACTTTGAAAACCAAGAGACCGAGATGGTCGTGATCATCACGCCGTATCTGGTTGATCCTGCCAAAAAGGACGAGCTGAAGACGCCTGCAGATGGCTTCGTCAACGCGTCTGATCCGCAAACCATCTTCTTCGGAAAACTCAACGCGCAATATGCTGAGGCCGGAAAAGGTCTTTCCAAAGAAAACTACTCGGCGCCTGTCGGGTTCATTGAGGAATAGGGGCCTGATATGACTAAGATCAAAATGCTTCTGAGCGGCGCGGCAATTGGGTCACTGGCAGTTATTTCGGCGTGCCAGTCTTCGGGTCCTCCAGGACACGTACCAGCCTCTTACTATACTGGCACATCGCTCGACCGTCATGAAATCGGCGTTACTCAGCATACAGAGTATCTCGAAGTCGAGATGGATGCGAGAGACACGCAGCTTCGTTTGGATGAGTTGTCGAAAGTCCGTTCCTTCTTGAATCAGTATGCGGACGTTGGCAGTGGACCACTCGTCGTCTCAATGCCTAAGCATGCGGAAAACCCACAGCTTGCGGTTGGCGCGGTGTCTGAAATTCGGCAACTCGCTTGGGAAGCTGGGATCGATTATGAAGACATGTTGGGGGCGGCCTACGACGCCTCTGCGCGTGAGAAAACACCGATCGTGATGGCGTTCCGCACGTTCAAAGCTGTGGCTCCAGAATGCCAATCCTTGGCCGAAATTGATTTTTCGAACGGGGTCTCAAACAATGATTTGCCGACGCTTGGCTGCGCGGTTCGCACGAACATGGCAGCGATGATTGCCGAGCCAGCCGATTTGCTTGGTGGCCGCGAGCTTAGCGAAGCCGACAAACTCAGACGCGCCGCCCAATTCACGCTGTGGCAGCAAGGACAACCAACCGGGGCTGTGAGAAGCGACGCAGAATCAGCCATCGTCTCTACGGTAATACAATAGATTATGGGATGCGGGGAGTAGGATAGTATGTCGAACGATAACGCCCTTTTCGAAGACGATTTCGATATGGAATTCGAAGATGACTTCGATTCCGCACTCGCTTCTGTTTTAGAAGAGCCCAACGATCCGATCGGGGTCGATCTTGATGCTCCAATGAAAGAGATCGAGGACTTTGATCCCGAAAGCGAGCTCGATGACGATCCAACGATCACTGTCAGTGATATCGACGAAGGCGGCTATCGCGCCATTCCAGCGATTGCAGCAATGGCGTTCTGCGAAACGGAAAAGACCGCAGCCCTGATGGAAGCTGTCGCCTCTGACCGTCGGATGTCACAGGCGACCTTAGAAACCCAACAAGGCGGTCTGGAAACGGCCATCGCCTATCTCCAAGAAAACCAGACCCCAAATTTGCTTATTCTTGAATCGTCAGCACCGAACGCGACCATGGTCGCGCAAATCGATGAGCTCGCGTCACATTGTGACGAAGGCGTTCAGGTCATGGTGATCGGCAACACCAATGATATTGGCTTGTATCGCCAATTGATGTCGCGCGGCGTGAGCGAATATCTGGTCCCGCCTGTTGCGCCGGTACAGATTGTGCGCTCGATCAGCCAACTGTTTGCAGACCCAGATGCCCCATTTGTAGGGAAGTCAATTTCTGTCATTGGGGCAAAGGGCGGCGTGGGCGCATCGACCATCGCCCATAACTTGGCTTGGGCGCTGTCTGAGAGTGCAGCGGTTAACACGGCGCTGATTGATCTCGACTTGTCTTTCGGGACCACAGCGCTCGATTTCAATCATGAGAATCAACAAACCGTTGCAGATGCGCTCCTCGCGCCTGAGCGGGTTGATGACGCCGTTGTGTCGAAGTTGCTCGCAAAGGTGACGGATCGTCTGTCACTGTTCACAGCGCCGGCCACAGTGTCGCAGATTATGGACATTCCAGCCCAGTCCTATTCGTCAATTATCGACACGGTTCGACGCGTGATGCCGTATGTCGTGCTCGACATGCCACACACGTGGAATGAGTGGACGTATCAAACGCTCTTGGCGTCAGACGAAGTGATTCTGATTTGCCAGCCAGACCTCGCATCTTTGCGGAACGGAAAGAACATCATCGATGAGCTCAAGGCGCAGCGCCCAAATGATGCGCCGCCAAAACTGATCTTGAACATGATGGGTGTTCCGAAGCGGCCTGAAATTCCAGCCAAGGACTTTGCCGCTGCGATTGATGTGGAACCGTCTATCGTGCTGCCGTTCGATCCACAGCTGTTTGGAACGGCATCCAATAATGGACAAATGATTTCTGAAACCGACGCGACAGCCGATGCGTCTATTGCAATCGATCAAGTTGCCAGTCTGCTGACCGGCCGCGAAATCGTTGCTCAACGGAAATCACTGCTGATGAAATTGCTTGGCAAGTAAGCCAAGTAGAGAGGTGTAACTCATGGCCTTTGGGAAAAGATCTGGCGGCCCCGTCGCGGCAAAACCTGCCGCCAAACCGGCTATGCCTGCCGCTCCCAAGCCGCCCGCGCCAAAGCCGGCTGCAAAAGCTGCGCCGCCGCCGCCGAAACCAAAACCGAAACCAGCTGAGCTGAAACCGCCTGCTGCGGCCAATCACACTGAGCAGATCACCAATGTGAATGATCGCTCAGAGGAATACTACGCGACCAAAACGACGATCTTCAATGCGCTAATCGATACGATCGACTTGGGTCAGTTGGCGCAGCTTGATCAAGAAAGCGCCCGCGAAGAGATTCGCGATATTGTTGTTGAAATTATCGCAATCAAAAACGTTGTGATGTCAATTTCAGAGCAGGAACACTTGCTCGATGATATCTGTAACGATGTGCTTGGATATGGTCCGCTTGAGCCTTTGCTCGCCCGCGATGACATTGCCGATATCATGGTGAATGGCGCCGACACCTGCTACATCGAAGTGAACGGTAAAATCGAACGCACGAATATTCGTTTCCGTGACAACGCGCAGCTGATGAATATCTGTCAGCGCATCGTGAGCCAGGTTGGCCGCCGCGTTGATGATGCGAGCCCAATCTGTGACGCCCGCTTGCTGGATGGGTCACGTGTGAACGTGATCGCCCCGCCATTGTCGATTGATGGTCCGGCGCTCACCATTCGTAAGTTTAAAAAGGACAAGCTGAAGCTACAGGACTTGGTGAATTTCAAGTCGATTTCTGAAGCCGGCGCTGAAATCCTTCGCATCATTGGCCATGCCCGCTGTAATGTTCTGATCTCTGGCGGTACAGGCTCGGGTAAGACGACGCTGCTCAACTGTTTGACCGGCTTCATCGAGCCGAGCGAGCGCGTGATTACATGCGAAGACTCCGCTGAACTTCAATTGCAGCAGCCACACGTTGTGCGTCTCGAAACCCGCCCGCCAAACATTGAAGGATCGGGCGAGATTACGATGCGCGATTTGGTCAAAAACTGTCTGCGGATGCGTCCTGAACGGATTATCGTGGGCGAGGTTCGTGGACCAGAAGCCTTCGACCTCTTGCAGGCGATGAATACCGGTCACGATGGCTCGATGGGCACGCTTCACGCCAACAGTCCGCGCGAAGCCCTTTCACGGGTAGAGTCGATGATCACAATGGGCGGGTTTAGCCTGCCAGCGAAAACCATTCGCGAAATGATCGTCGGATCGGTTGATGTTGTGGTTCAAGCATCGCGTCTGCGCGATGGCTCTCGCCGGATCATGTGTGTGACAGAGGTTATGGGCCTCGAGGGCGATACAATCGTGCTTCAGGACATCCTGAAATACGAGATCGAAGGCGAAAGCGATGATGGTAAAATCATCGGCAGCCATCGCGGAACCGGTATTGGTCGACCAAAATTCTGGGAACGAGCGCAATACTATAATCTTGAGCGCGATCTCGCGACCGCCCTAGACGATTTGGACTAAGCCTATGGATTTTGGCGGCGACCTCACTTTTTACCTCATCGGAGGACTGGCATTCTTGTGCATTGCCGGCGTTGGGATTGCTCTCACCGGCGATGGTGGTGCTGAAAAAGCCTCCAAGCGCGCCAAACAAATTACCAGCGGCGAGCCTGCAGGCCGTGGTAGCGGACGCAGCGATCCAAATGCGGCACGCAAAAAGCAAACCCAGCAAATGCTGAAAAAGCTGCGTGAGCAGGACGAAACGCGTCGTAAGTCGCTCGTGGCCAATGATATTCAATCCAAGATCAATCAAGCTGGCTTGGAAATGAACGCACAAGTGTTCTGGATCATCTCAATCATTCTTGGCGCCATGGCTGGGTTCGTGACGTGGTATTCGGGTGCTGACGGACCGCCAATGATCCTTGGATATGAGTTCAAGTCACGTCCGGTCACGATCGGCGCAGCCGTGGTCGCCGCCGGTATCGGCTTGCCGCGATGGGTGCTCGGCTTCATGACCAATGCCCGCAATAAAAAGCTGATGAATCAGTTCGCAGACGGGATCGACATCATCGTTCGCGGCGTAAAATCAGGTTTGCCTCTGACGGAGTGTTTGCAGATCATTTCCCGTGAGAGCCCGGCGCCCTTGGGACCGGAGTTTAAGCTCCTGACGGACAATCTCTCAATGGGGATGACAACCGAGCGCGCGCTACAACAATTCTATAAGCGCGTACCGCTGCAAGAAGTGAACTTCTTCGTCATCGTGCTGACAATCCAATCCAAGGCAGGGGGTAACTTGTCTGAGGCTTTGGGCAATCTATCCATCGTGATCCGCTCGCGCAAAATGATGCGTGAAAAGATCAAAGCGCTATCGGCTGAAGCGAAAGCGTCGGCGGGGATTATTGGCGTCCTACCATTTGCGGTCGCCTTCATGGTCTACCTCACAACCCCGTCTTACATCATGGAATTGTTCACCAGTTCCGGCGGCCACACCGTCTTATTTGTCGGGTTCTGCCTGTATGCCATCGGCATCACTGTGATGCGTAAAATGATCAACTTTGATTTCTAGGAGGACGCAGTGGGCGAGTTTGCACGATCATTAAGTGACCCAGCCTCGATGCTCTCCATGGCGGTTGCGGTGGCAATGTTTATGACCGTGATCGGTGTCATGCTGCCGTCTTTAAAAGGCGACAAGCTGGAAACGCGCTTGAAGCAAGTTTCGTCGCAGCGGGAAAAATTGCGCCGCGAGAGTCGTGCCTCACTTGAGCAACGCGGAATTAAGCGAGAATCCAAAGGTACGATTAGTGATATTACCAAAACGCTCGACCTACAAAAAATGTTGGAGGATCCCAACATTTCAGAAAAGCTCGAGCAAGCTGGCTTGCGCGGACCGCGCCCTCTGACAATCTTCTATTTTTGCCGATTCTTCCTGCCCTTTGTTGGCGCGATGTCGGCCTTTATCTATATTTTCTTCGTCAATGATTTTGGCCTATCGACGGCTATGAAATATGGGTCAATTGTCTTTGGTGCAGCGGTCGGATTCTACGCGCCAAACCTGTATGTCTCAAACATCGCATCAAAGCGCCAGCAGTCGATTATGCGGGCATTTCCTGACGCTTTGGACATGATGTTGATCTGCGTTGAGTCTGGCATGTCGATTGAAATGGCCTTTGCCAAAGTTGGCGCCGAGGTCGGCACGGCGTCGGCAGAACTCGCGGAAGAGTTGCAGCTGACGACGGCGGAATTGTCCTATCTTCAAGAGCGCCGTATGGCGTATGAGAATCTCGCCCGCCGAACCGGTCATGAAGGCGTGAAAGCGGTCACAATGGCTCTGACACAAGCCGAGCGCTACGGGACGCCGCTTGGAGATGCTTTGCGGGTTATGTCTAAAGAGAACCGTGAAATGCGGATGCAAGCCGCTGAAAAGAAAGCGGCAGCTTTGCCGGCGCAGCTGACGGTTCCGATGATCTTATTCTTCCTGCCGGTCCTTTTCTTGGTCGTGCTTGGACCTGCCGTGATCAAAGTCATGCGCATGCAAGGGGAGAATGGCTAAGGTCGCGCTCTCGCGCGCGCCTTAGCGGTCCCTATTCCGTTTAAACTGAAAGCGACGGTTTGGTTTATCCGCCTTGTGAACCGCGCAGTTTCGGGCGCAATCCGCTGTCAGATGGCTGCTCAGCATCATCGCCCAAAAGATCTGGCTCAGCCATCGCCTCTGTACTGACGTCGGCTTCGAACACGCCAGGCATTGGCTGGCTTGCGGCCGGTGTGCGCTCAACTTCGTCGATCACTTGGTTGAGGGGTTTGAGATTATCAAAGCTGCCGGTTGTGCCCATCATTTCGCGCAGCACGCGTTGATTGGCTTCAACGCTTTGCAGCGGTGCCGATGGATCAACGCTGCGCATATCGTCAAATCGTCCTTGCAAACCGAGCACCAGGGCAAGGTTCTGGCGGACACGCACATCAGCGCCCGGAATTTCAACAGCGCGGCGCAGGGCGGCCTCTGCCTGCCCGAGCTGGCCGGTCAAGGCGAGCGACAGGCCGTAATTTGAAAGCGTCGAGACCCGATCCGGCTCGCGCAATTAAGCGCATCCGCAAGAGTAAAGCCGCGATTGGCACGCTTTTGATGAATCAAGCAGTGATTTCCGGCATCGGCAATATCTATAGGATCGAAG
>JBCBQS010000113.1:0-8987 GCA_039820085.1 Pseudomonadota bacterium | reverse complement strand
GTAGCAAAAGTCGCGGGCTATATCGGCGAAGATCCGGCCGAGCGGGCGACGCTGGAACTGAAGCGCGATGAAGCGCTGCGCGCCCTGCAAGCTGAAGAGAAACGGTATCAGATTGCCAAGGACCTGTCGGACAATATCACGATTGGGTACAATACATCGGAAGTGATCATGGCGCGCCTCGTTCAGATCACGACCGCGAAAGAACGAGTTTATTCGCAATCTGTCAGCTTCTTCTCGACCAATGAGGTCGTACTGACTGCTTTGACCGCCAGCTTTACCGGAATGCATGGACTTCATGAGAGTACGCAAACGCTTGAGGCGATGAAAGACGGCGTGAATAAAAGTCTGGAAGTCTTGGCTGATATTGGCGGTGACATTCAAGAAGCTGCGACCCGCGCCGGGTATGGTCCGACCGTCTCTGCGGCGTCGGTCAAAATGCTCGTCGATAGCGTCGTGAATTATCAAGAACGCACGCAAATCATCATCGCCGAGATGCGCGATTTATCGACCAAGAACTCCGAAGAAATCCGCGACGCTGTTGAAGATGGCAAACGCCGTTTAACCAAGCTGGTCAATGATGGAGCCGCTCTGGCCTTGATCCCACGGAGCTAATGTGAGCGACGCCTCAACCGAAGCCAAACCGCTAGACGAAGTTTTGCTCGCGATGGACGTGGTCGACACGCTGCGCCATCGCGAAAACACGCTTATGCGCGAGCTAGATGAGGCTGGGCGACGCGAGGACCTCATTAAACGACTTAAAGAGATCTATCACGCGCAAGGCATTGAAGTGCCGGATGCGGTGATTGCGGAAGGCGTCAAAGCGCTCAAAGAGCAACGCTTTGCCTATACCCCGCCGCCGCCCTCGCTTTCCGTAAGTCTCGCAAAACTCTACGTCTCGCGAGGAATATGGGGAAAACCGTTTCTCGGTGCGATGGCAGCAATTGGCGTGATTGGGCTCGTCTATCAATTCGGGGTTGCCGGACCGGCTGCTGCCCGCGCGCAAGCGGCTGAAATCGAGCTCACCCAAACGCTTCCCGCTGAAATCCGCGCATTGGAAGAAGATATTGAGCGGGTTGCAACACAAGATCGCGCCTTACAAGTGGCTGCGACATTCGCTCAAGAGGCTAAAGCAGCGCTCCGCGCCGAAGATGCCGACGCTGCCAAGCCAGCCATCACAGCACTCGCGAGGCTGCGTGACGAATTATGGAGCTCGTATGAGGTACGCGTAGTCTATGGGCCGGATGAACCGCGCTCTGGTGTCATCCGTCTGAATGACAATGTACCAGGAAACACCAATTACTATCTGATCGTGGAAGCGATCGATCCGGCGGGTCGTCCCGTCCAACGGCTAATCACCAATCAAGAAAACACACTCTCACGGCGGACGTCGAAGTGGGGTCAAGAAGTCAGTGAGGCCGACTTTAACCGTGTCGCTGCTGATAAGCAGGATGATTTGATCATTCAAAACGCCGTCATCGGCAGCAAGCCAATTGGCGCACTCGATCCAGTCTTTACCGTCGACACCACCGGCGGCGCGATCCTGGAGTGGTGAGATGAGCTATCGGATCACCGGCCGTGAGGCCCTTTCAACGTTAGACCGGGCGCTCGGTCGCTTACGGGACAAAGTCGCTAAAGCAATCGATGCAGCAGATGATGTCGACCATCGCGCCGCTGAGATTGGTCACGAACAAGTCTCGCGATTCATGCAACTCGCAGACATTCGGCTGGAAGAACTTACAGATGCAGACCCGAGCGAACTGGATCGATTGCATCGCGACGCCAAACGCCTGCTCGACGAACACGACACATACGTTTCCGAAGAAGCGAAGCGTTTAACCGCCGCATCGGAAGGGATTGCCGCTCTTGAACAGAAGCGCGATGAGGAAACTGACCGCCGGGCGGCTTTACTGGAAACCTATGAAACCTTGGTTGCAGAAACGGCTGAAGCTCTAAAGTCGGACTCGGACTATTTGCGGCTTCTTGCCGAAAGTGATGAGGCCACAAGCATCGCCGAACGTGCCGAGCACAAACTCTCTGTTGCCCGTGAAGAATTGGACTCAAAAGGCGCACCTTACCGAAACGACCCTCTCTTCTCTTATCTTTGGCAGCGCGGGTTTCGGACCACCGACTATAAAGCAATGCCGCTCGCGCGATGGCTCGATGGTTGGGTGGCACGCATTTGCAAATATGATCAAGCGCGCGCGAATTTTGCGCGCTTAAATGACTTGCCCGCCTGGCTCGAAGATCATGCCGACCAGCAAAATGAAGCGGCAGACTCCGCGCTCAACGCGCTCGAAAACAAAGAAGCAGACGCGCTCGACAAAAGCGGCGCCGAGACAATCCGCTTCGAAGCTGATGCCATCAAATCTGACATCGAGGATATCGACGCGCAAATCACCCAGCAGGAAGCCCAACACGGTGTCTTAGCGGACGCCCACGCCGAAGCGTTGGCGCGAAAGTCTGGACCCGCGCACGACGCCAAAGCGCTTCTTCATCACGGATTAAGCCGGCTGGACATGCCAACCCTTCGCAGGCTCGCTTCAGAAACGTATACGCCAGACGATGATGATTTGGTCAGCGATCTCGTCGAGCTCAAAAAAGAGGAACTCTCACTCGAAATCGAAGCCGATGATATGCGCGCCTTGCCCCGTCAACTGAAACACAGTCTCGCTGCACTGGAAGCACTGCGCCGACAATTCAAAAATGGTCAGCTCGACAGCGCCTATGCAACGTTTCAACCGTCGCTCATCGATGCTGCGATCACCGATGTCCTGGATGGTGATGCGAGCCCTGACAAAGTTTATCGAACGCTCAAACGCAAGGTTAAACGCCGGGAACCACGCACCAATTCTGGGTTCGGCGGACCACGCCGAAGCTCGACTTTAGGCATTCCGGAAATCTTAGGCGAAGTGGCTTTGGAAGTCCTTCGCCAAAGCGATCTTGGGGATGCGCTCGACTTTCCGGATCGGATCCCGCGATCGAGACGAAAAGGGCGACGGACATCCTTTCCTAGACCGCGACGTCGCAGCTCTAAACGCAGCCGTGGTGGTGGGGGTTGGCGCACCGGTGGCGGGTTCTAGAGGCTCATCTTCATGAAGAGAGCTGACGCAGGCCCGCCTGTAATCCGATCACGGGAGACGCGCCATATTCGATCAGCCATTCTTTAAAGGCGTTCGCCTCTAGCGGTTTACAAATGCCGAAGCCTTGAATGGCTTTGCACCCAACGTTTCTGAGCATCGCAAATTGCTGCGGGGTCTCGACTCCTTCGGTAATGATCTCCAAATCCAAATCGCGTGCGAGGCTATGCACGGCACTGACAAGCCGCAGTGTTTTCTCATTTTCGAGATCCGCAATGAGAGAGCGATCGACTTTCAGCCCATCCAGTTCGAGTTTGAGCAAGTTCGACATGGTGGCATGCCCGGACCCAAAATCGTCCATCAGTGTTTTGATGCCGGCTTCGCGTAATCTCGCGATAGATTTAGCGGCGGCATCATCAGCGCTCTCGATTAGGGTCGACTCTAGGATTTCGACGACCAAGTCCCTTGAACGAAGTCCGCGGGCGTCAAGTTCCTCACAAATGAGATCGGCATAATCAGGAGAGCGCAAAGAGTCGGCAGATGCGTTGATCGATACCGATGGAATGTCCTGACCTGACGCACGGAGCGACATTAAGGCATCCAAACACCGCCGCATCACTTCTAAATCAAAGTCTGCGAGACGCCCCATTTCGGTCAGAACCGGCAGGATCATAGCTGGGATAAGCAATTCGCCGGATTGGCTGCGAATGCGGCCTAAGCCCTCCATCCCCAATATCTCACCGGTGAGCATACAGACCTGTGGCTGCAAGACACAGGTGACCCGGCCCTGTTGAAGCGCAGCCTCAACTTCGATCCTGAAAATCCGGTCGCGCTCGAGTTGGCACCGCATGGATCGCAGAAAGGCCCGTGCTTGACCGCGGCCATTTCGTTTTGCGTCATACAACGCCAAGTCCGCATCGGTCATAAGAGAGTCAATTGTGCAGACCTCCCTCACCGATGTCACAAAGCCGATACTGGCGCCGACTTGGCAACGAATGCCATTGGCCGTCATCGGCGCTTTCAAAGACGAGATTAGCCGATCACACAGATCGTGCGCATGCGAGCTCGGCAAGGCATCGCAAATGACTGAAGCAATCACAAATTCATCGCCGCCAACGCGGGCGACGAGCGCGTCTTCGCCAAACTGTTCGCTCATAATCTGAGCCGCATTTTGGAGCACTGCGTCACCGACCGGATGACCATAGGTGTCATTAATCGATTTGAACTTGTCGAGGTCGATATGCGCTAAAAAGATACGCGACGACGCCCGCGCGTTTGAAGATAGGACCTGATCCAAATAGCGATGCAGACCTTGCCGATTTGCGATTCCGGTCAAAACATCATGATGGGCCGAGTGATCTAACTGCTCTGACGCCCGAACCAACCGGTTTTGAGAATCTCTGAGTGAGCGGATTTGAGCTTGCATGGCGTGCGCGAAATACCCAACACCTGCCGCGCAAATGCCGGTCGCCGCCGACAGCATCACGATCGCGGCGACATTCAAGGTTTGCTCGGTATAAGGCGCTTCGGTCACCAATCCGGCGCGCTCCAAGAACAAGAGCGAAACAATCGCGACGACCACACCGACAGCAGAGATAAGGGTCGCACGCGCTCCAATAAACACCGCCGCGGTCACGGGTGCAGAGATCATAATTGGGGCGACGAAGCCATCCGCGCCGCCATTCGACAGGCTCGCGACAAAGCCGCCAATAATGGTGATCGCAACAATCGTAGCCGCACTCGCCGTATAGAGTTTTTCATGATGACAGAGCCATGCCAGACTCCCGATCAGGATCGCCGCAAGTGCGGCAATGGCTTTGCCTATCGTCATCACTGGCATGATTACCAAAACAATCGCCAGGTAGAGCGCAAGAATGAGCGATATCGACATAGCCACGCGCGACAGCAGCCGCCGTTGCTCAGCAAATCGAAGTTGCTGCGATACCTCGTCCTGTAGAACGCCGATGCTCACGGTTTCGTCCCATACACCAATAACCCAAACAGATTTTATACTTAAAGTTGTATATATTTCGTTGATTACTGCGCTCGAAACCGATCAATGCCGCACACTTACCATTCTGAAATAGCTCAACAAAATGACGATGCTGCCCCTTTTGCGCCCCGTAATCGTGCCACCTTGCCTAATCGCGACCCAAGCGAGAAGATAGCGCTTGAGATCAAGTGGAGGACGGCCCAAGCGCGTGCAAGTGGCAACGATCACAGCCTTAGCCCTGGCCGGATGCAGTCAAACCGGTACATCGCCGGACACATCGACCCCGCCCATGGCGTGTGCGGGCGCATCTTACTACTCTGACAGTCTCGCAGGTAATCCAACGGCCAGCGGTGTGCCATATGATCCAACCAAACTCACCGCGGCCCATCGCACGCTCGCGTTCGACACAAAACTGCGCGTGGTTCGAGAGGGGTTTGGTGATGTGATCGTAACCGTGAATGATCGCGGCCCATTTGTAGACGGTCGTATCATCGACTTGTCGCGCGCCGCTGCAGAACGCATCGATATGATCCGCGTGGGCGTCGCTGACGTGTGTTTGTATTCTGTGGGATAGCATCGCTTCGACTTTATGGAGTTGTATCGAAGCGCGAATAGTTACGAAGCGGACTGAGTCTTAGCGCCCTTCATACCGTCCTGGCTCACGTCCTAAGTCGATGCGCTGCCACATATTCGATTCAAGTTTTCAAGCGCGGCCGGGTAATATTTCGTATAGGTCGCGAAGTCTGCCTGCGCCTGAGGGTCCTGCATGGCATCCGGAATGCTTCGACTTGGATTGAGCCTTGCTGTTGAACTCCAACTCGCAAGCTCGCTGACCGATCGGCGGAGGTTCTCGATTTCCAAACCGAAGCGCATAATATTCAGAATCCCTACCATATCGCCGGATCGAGGCAGCGGCGGACAGAGCTTGTTTTTCTCCTCGATCGGAACATCCATGGACTCAACAAAGCCAATCAATGCGGCACTCCAGGGGGCGACACCGCGGGTTGTGAAAAACACGTTGATCTTACCCGGCTCAAAAATCGGGCGCGGTAACGCGCTGCTCAGCCCGGCGGCGGTGCAGTCGACGAAAACTTGCCCTGGTTCGCACGTGAGTTCACCCTGATCAAAAATTACCTTTGTGGTCTGAATCGATCGCACATAGCCCTTTCGCACCACACGCTCGATGCTTCGCAATGCTGTCAGCTCTGGCTGCGAAATTACGGCACCGCGATTGATTGGGGTATATTGCCCCCTGTCGAGCCGAAACATCATGTCCTCTGCTTCCATGCGCAACGCATAGTCGTTGGAATCATTGGCCTCTGCGGCCGCTTGCATTGATAGTGCTCCGGCGCGCATCATGTTCGCCGCCATCGACAGTGGCTGGGTGCTCGCCCGATTTCCCATCCAAACCTCTCGTGGACGAACCCAAGTGATTTTATCTGGCGCCACGCCCTGCTGCAGCAGCCAAAAACAGACATCCATGGATGTCTTACTGGCACCGATCACCGTGTATCCCGGCGCGCCGGCAACATTGACGAGCGTGTTCGGCGTCACGAATGAGACGCCCTGCTCAATTGTGAATGACGGGGTGTGGCGCGAAGGCACTGAAGACTGGGTGATCGTCGCGTCAACAAGCGATCGGCGAACCTTCACACGGGTCAGATCCCCACTCAGATTAGACCGAAGAATGTGCGCGCCATCTTCTTCGCCTAGATAGTCATGCGCGGGGCGATGCGTCACGCGCCCACTCGACATGAAGACATCTAACAGAACGCGTTGATAATAATATTGAATTTCAGCGCCTGTCGAGCGCTCATAGAAACCTGCATTGACCCCGGACGTGTCGATCGTGTCGTTTCCAAGCGGCACGGAATTCACACCATAATAGGCTGATGGTTGATGCAGTTGCACAAAGGGATACGTGTCGACCCAATGTCCGCCCGGCTGTGAACGGCGGTCCGTTAACACGAATTCGTATGAGGTCTCCGACAGTAGCGTGTCTGCGAAAGCCATTCCGGACGCGCCGCTCCCGACAATCAAATAATCGGTATCAATCGTATCCATAGCCACACCCCTTAAGAACATTGTAATTGAGAATAGTTCTCAACTCAAGGTCGAGGTTCGCGAATAGGTCAAACGGAGCCAAGCGACACATAATCATTGCGCAGATTACGGGTAAATTTTGCCTTGGGAAAATGGTGGGCGGTAACGAGCTCGAACCGCTGACCCTCTCGGTGTAAAACATCAACTAAATCAATGGCTAAGGGACTCTCGCTGTTAACTGCGGGCCGATTTTAGCGTGAACATGGGGTGAACCTGTTAACTGGCCGGGTCGCCCGGGTCCGGGAATTGCATATTCTCGGAAATGAGTGACGATCGATGGAAACTCAGCTTTGAAAGCGACAAGAAGCGCCGCGCCTCGGTAAAGCGCGACGGATGCAACCGGTATCGAAATTCAAAAGCAATCAGCTACTTCGATTGGGTGTTCAGACACAGAGCAGTCATGGCGGATGGATCACCTGTCCCGGCAGAGAGGATTAGACGAGCCGGTGATAAACTCCACGAGGTGCGCAGATCGCACGTGCCTAAGGGTGAGCCGAACGGCAGACCACCATTGATGCAAGCTTACTTAGACAAATACTCGCAAGACGAAAAAATCCAAATGGCAGTTACATTTTGGGAATTGTCTTGCACGGGACCGCGAGCAAGCAGGTTGCCGTTTCTACGCGCTGCGGAACGGGTCAACAAGGAATTCGCTAAAGAGATCGATGGGAACATCGAATACCCGCTGGGATTTAGAGCAATTGACAGAGACGAAGCTCGTAAAAGCCGCGTTGAGCGATTTTATGAAGCATTGATAACTCTGTATGAACAAGAGGTTCTAATCCCCCCGGAAACCCCTGGTGAATCGGCTTAAAACCACGTTTTGCAATTGAATTGGTAGGTTTTGGAATCGACAACCGGTGAATGCCGGACACATGAAATGTCCCAGTGTTACTGGAGAAACTTCATGTTTGTGACAATTCCTGGCGTGTTTAACTTGCAATCGCAGCGCTCTCTGTGCGGTGAACTCGAATTTGAAGCCGCCATTGAACGCGAAGAAACGCGGGGGGCCGCATGAGTACGTTACCGGCCAATCATATTCCGACTCCACCAAAATCCTCAGGCCCTAACCTTCGGTTCCGCGTTAAAACTAAGCCCATATCAAATGCCAAAGTTGTCGATCCCGAAGAGCCCAAGACTTTCGACGTAATCGCCGTCAACGTCGTTATCTCAAACGGACACTTATGGTTCTACGACCGAAACGGCGAAACGATAAGACTACGCTGTAACGGAACATGGGAGGATGTTTGGATCGTTCACGGCGAAGAGTGGCGGGACTACGAATAGACTGAGGCGCGGCTTATTTTGGATTGTGCATCTCGGGCTGCATTCTCTGCATAATATACAATTTCATTAGCACTGCATAATTATTCAACAATTCGTGCACGCCCCTGCACGCTGCATTGCATGCATTCCCCCCTAGCGAAGCTAGGGGATGCAGCATGTGCGTGCGGGTGCGGGCTTGTTCGGCGTTTATGGATTCAAACTAAAACCCCGGCATCGATGCAGGGCGGTGATCATACAAGGAATTTATAGTTGGTGATTCGGGCGTCTCCAGAATCGTGATATTTATTTGAGAGTTCTGGCGAGATTAAAGACGATCGTGAAAAAACAACTATTAGACTCAAGCGCGCTCCATAATTTTGGGATGACTTTTCGTAAAGAAGCGCCCGAGCTTAACCTCCAGTTGACGGCGTCTTCACGGCTGAGTGTCAGTTTTGATAGTGAACCAACAAGCCTTGAAGACGATGAAAGGGGTTTGGTAATTTCAAGCCCGTTAAAAATCGACGGAAAAAAGGTTCAGGTAATAAGCG
>JBCBQS010000112.1:0-9050 GCA_039820085.1 Pseudomonadota bacterium | reverse complement strand
CTATCGAAACTTTTGCTGGCGCGGATCCAAGCGGCGTTTCCCAATGCCACTGTCACCAATGGGTTCGGCACCACGGAAACAGGGCCGGTTTCATTCAGCGCGCATCCCGGTGGTTTAGCGACACCCCCGACGGCACTCGGTGCACTGATGGAGGGCGTGGAGGCAAAGCTTGTCGACGGACCACATAAAGACGAGGGCATCCTGCATATTCGCAACCCAATGACTTTAAAGGGTTATTGGAAGCGTCCGGATGATACAGCAAAACGTATCGACCCAGACGGCTGGTACATCACCGGTGATCGAATGCGCCGCGATGCGGACGGGTTTTACTTTTTTGTGGGACGCGCAGATGACATGATGCAAGTCGGAGCGGAGAACGTTTTCCCGGCAACCGTTGAGCAACTTCTTGAACGCCACGAAGACGTGCTCGAAGCTGCCGTTGTCTCCGTGCCGCACGCGACTAAGAATGAAGCGCCGGTTGCCTTTGTAATCAAACGGAACACTGAGCTGTCCGAGGAGGCGCTCAAAGCCTTCACGATTAAAAACGGACCTGCCTATGCGCATCCGCGCAGGGTCTTTTTTGTCGATGACCTTCCCTTAGCAGCAACAAACAAAATTGACCGGTCGTTACTCAAACAGATGGCGCATGAGCAAATTGGCGGCACGCTTTAACGCGCGCTGCAATCCTATCCCATTAGTCCCAGGACAAAATTTGCGATGATCGCACTGCCGAGGAATGTCCCGCAAAAGACGAGCAATGAAATGATCGCGAAGTGGATGCCAGCTCGCTTGAACAGATCGACTTCCTTAACCCCTAGACCCAGCGCAGCGAAAGCCATGAGCGGCGTAATTGTCGGTAAGAACGAAAGCCCATCAATGGCATCACGCACCCACGCAGATCCCGGAACACCTGGCCAGGTGACAATCATTGCAACAAGCGAGATCCAAAAGAGGTCGGGCAAGGATTTTACAGGAATGTACCGCGCCAGCGCATAACCGCAGACCACGATCACGTAGACGACGAAGAGCCCGAGCCACAAGTCTAGTCCGAATATCCCAGTAACGAGATGCGAAAAGGCAACCGCCGCCACAGCGATCACGCTCAGCCAAAAGTCCGACTTGAGTTGCTGCCAAGGTGTTTGTGTTGATACGTTTGTCGGCTCTGCGGTTTCAGCCATCCGTCGCCTCCACGTCATCAGGCCGCATCCGCTTGAGCACCTTAAAATAGGCTTCGGCGAGCGGGATCGTGATAAAGATCGTGATGAAGAGCCCAGTCAGTCCAGTCATCAAGTTTGACCCGGCCGCAAGAGCGGCAATGAGATCTGCTCGTTCCGGCGCCTCCGCCGTGAGGGCTGTCGCGCATGCGCCTGTCATGCTTGCGCTTCCGGTGCCGCACGCCATCGCAAGCGCGCGTGTATCAAACAGCTCGAGTGAAGCGATCAGCGGCGGCACAATCGCAAACGTTGCGGTGCCAAAGAAGGTCCCGCAAATGTAGACTGCGGTCACCCCAGTGGCTTCTGGAGTGTTGGCACCATACTTATCGAAAATAAAAGCAAGCCCGCCTTCGCGCGCAATCGAAAACGTCGCCCCGATCGCTTCGCGTCCCATCTTAAACCCTAGGACGGCTGCGGGCATAGCCAGCAACATGGTTCCAAGATTGCCGAACTCTTGCGCCAGCAAAGCTGGTCCGGCTTCGATCAGGGCGTCGAGCTCTGATCCGATGTTTGCCGTCAAAACGACAATCAGCGGCATGACCGCCGGCGCCACGAGTCGGGCCGCCCGATCCCCTGCCCCCGGGCCCATCCATGCCTTCAATGGAGAGACAACCGCAGGGTTAAGTAGCAAACCAGCCAGGAATGCGAATACGAGCGGCAAGAGGATGATACTCGCAATACCGATCTCAAATCTTTGAATCCCGATCCACTGCCCCGCACAAATCGCAGCGCAAACTGTCGCAACAATTATCCAGGTCGGCGTCTTCGTCATTGCGCCGTCCTCGCCGCGTCACACGCAGCTTCAAGGAGGGCCGGTACATGCCCGCGCCCCGCTCCGGTGTCGACCGTGCCGCGAATATGGCCCATACGCACGACAATGAGTTCAAGGCTTGGAACCATAAAGGCGTATTGTCCTCCAACCCCAAGGAAGAAAGCTGTGTCATCCGGGGCTGGCCAGCGATCCTGCGGAGCATGGCGATTGAGCCAAACTTGCCCGCCATAAATGCTGTCGCTGAACCCAGCGGGGGCCTCACTCATCCAATACTGACCAGCCCAGGCAGGACTCGGGTTCAGGCAGGTTTGCAAGCATGCCCAGTCAACGCCAAGCGTGTCAGCCAGGGCGCGATCGATGAAAATCTGTGCGAGGCGGGCCCAGTCTCTGGCACACCCATAGACATAGCCAGTGATGAGCGCATGCCCATACGGATCGGTCTCTAGCAGGATCGAAGACGCACCAAGCGGCCCGAGCAACCGTTCATATGGCCATGTCAACGGATCAAGGCCCGCCGTCGTCAGCCGATCCTCCAAAGCCGCCATGAGCAAAAGTGTGTCACTGTTTTTGTACGCCCCGAACGTCCCTGGCGTGTGCCGTAATTTGCGGCTTGTAACCAAAGCCCTTGCGTCCAACGCCCCAGAATAGATCAATCCGTGATCAGGATAACCGTCTCGATCGGCGTCATAATCGGCGGCCCAGCTTGCCGAGAAAGCGAGCCCGCTCGACATGCGTAAGGCGTCCTCGACCGTGATCGCCGCGCGTGGATCTGACGGATTGCTCCATTCGCGCAGACTTAGGGAGTCTCCTAGATTGATTAATCCGTCTGAGACGGCACATGCCAACAGCAAGGCAGCGAGCGATTTTCCCATCGACCAGGACTCAAGCGGCATATCTTGATGCGCGCCAGCATCGTAATGTTCGGCAACGAGGCTTCCCTTATGCAGGATCGCAACCGCTGCGGTTTGTGTGTCAGGTGCTTTCCGAAACGCAAATTCTACTGCGGTTTCAAACTCGGCTCGCGGCAACTCTTTCAGCGGAACAATTGAAGGCTTTGGCCGTCGTACAGGCCGAGGAGAAAAAAAAGGTTCAGCAACACCTCCCGGTAACAGAATTGCACCCTGTCCCTCTGTCATGATTGCTGTTCGCGAAACTTCGCCGCATCTCGCGGTGACTTGGTTTTCGATCGAAAGATCGATCTCGACACGCCGGTGCTCACTTAGCTCAGCGCGAACGGATTGTTTAAGCAGGTCGTTCAGATCCCGGCCAGAAACATAAACACCCGAGCAGACGGCTTTCGCGATCAAACCAAGATCCAATAAGTCCAAATCAATCTGATCGGACGATGCGTGCGCTCGATCATTTGTCATCGATACGATCGCCGGTGAGGTCACAGATTGTCGTTTGGTTCGCGTCACCTCAGCTCCCGGTTTGGCACTCTATATTGTATACACTTTATAGTTTTGACATCAATTCGAGGCGTAGAGCTAGGGTTTTCGATACCGACTCAAGAAACCAAAAGCGCTTGCCCAAAGCATAATCAACCCCGCGATCCCGCTGACAAAAGCAATCGGGGCCAGCCACCAGGCACCACCACGTGTCGCATGTAATGGAAACATGGCGTTTGCCGCACGCAACCCGGGATCAGCTGTGTTCATGTCTCGCACGGCGAGTAGCGCGGCACTGGTCGCATCAACATAGATTTCCGAGCGCCCATTCGGATGCCATTCACCGGCTTGGCGCGTTCGCAAATAGATGGCTCCGTCTTCGCCAGGCGGGGGTGTAAACAGGAAGACGGGCTGATCGTCAGGAAAAGCGGAGTGTACGGTTTCCAAAACCGCATCCCAATCTGGTCGATCCGATGGAAACGGCGGAACACCGGGGTCTTCGATACGCGGCGCGTCCGCACCGGCAGTTGCCCCTAACGCGGCTTTGGTTTGATTAGGAAACGCCGTCATCACCCCGGTTCCAAACAAGAAAAATAGAGGCAAGGCTGCGACGATCCCGAGCGCCGCATGATTTCGCAGGAGTGCCCGGCGGGACTGCAGACTGGGTTTCAGCCGGTCGAGCGAAAAGCTTCGGCGCCCAGGCCACCAAATCATGACGCCCGAAAATAACATCACAAAAGCGGCCAGCCCAACATAGCCAACAATCAATTCGCCGATGTTCCCCGCCACCAAGTGCGCGTGGACTTCAAACACTATTGTTTCAGGACGTTGATACCAAAAGAACCGATCACTGAAAACCTCTGCACTCGGAGCGAAATAGGCCCGCTCGTCGGTCATCAACCAGACGTCATAAAACGGCCGATCGGCCTGCGGCAAACGGACCAGATTCCAACCAACATCTCCAGAAAGTTCGTCGATTTTCCTTAAGTCATCCGCTTGCGCTTCCAGGCTCATCACGTGCGAAGACGCGAACAATTCCGGTGCGCGCACCTCAACCATCCGGTTGTCAAAAATCAGCAAGACACCGCTTAAAACAATCATGAAAAGCGGAAACAGGACCACGACCCCGGCCCAGAGATGCGCCAGACGCAAGAGTCGAAGTCCGCGTTTCTTTTTCAAGTTGATTGGCTCTTTAGCGGATTTGCGTGGAGCGTCGCGGTCTCATCGCTGAACCGGTCATGCAAAAACACAAAAGCGATGATGACGAGGGTGACCAGAACACCGTTCATCACAAACACGCCGGTCCACCCGATTTGCCCAGCGACGAAGCCGCTCACCGCGAGCGTTGCTGCAAAGCCAAGAAACCACGCACATTGCTGCAACGTAAAATCAGTTCCCGCCTGATACGGCCCAGTCCATTGCAGACGCGCCGCATAGAACGTCATCCGAATAGGAGCCGTCATCAGCGCGCCCCAAAAAATGATCCCAAGCACCGCTAGTAAAGTCGGTGCCTCGCTTTGTGCGAGCCATAGGAATGGCGGCAGGGCCAAAAGACCCAGAACAGCTGTCATGATCGCCATTCTTTTGATGCCTGTCCGCCGAATTGCAAATGAGGCAAGCGCGAGCGATAGACCTGCCCCCAAACTGGCGGCAATGCCAATCGTTGCTCCAACTTCTGACAAGGTTAGGCCCTTAGAGCTCAGAAACGGACCAATTATCGCTGACGGGATTTGGACTGCGAATGAGAAGGCGAAGGTGAGGAATAGAATGCGGCGATTGACGCGCTGGCGAACATAGCCCCAAACCGTCGCTCGATGGTCAACTTGGCGCGGGCGCACGGGTTGTTCTTTTCGGGTGAGCGCAATCAGGTTCAGCAGCGCAAACAGGCCCGCAGCCGTTAGAAATGCGGCTGTCCAGCCATAGACGTCGGCAATGAAAAGCAGCCCCGCCAGTCCCATGATCTGGCCGACTTCTTTTCCAAACCAAACCGCGCCAGACCCACTGCCTTTTTCGTCATCGCGAAGATTCTCAACGACATATGCATCAGCGGCGATTTCGTAAGTCGAGAAGAAAATCTTGATCAAAGCAAACAGTGCAACAATCGAGAAGAGTGTCTCCATCGACGGCGCAATCAGTGCCATCGCTACATACAAAACCGCAACAAGGCTCGCGGATGGTAGGATCCAAGATAAACGCCGCCCAAAACGATCTGACCCAATTCGATCGACATAAGGCGCCCATGCCCATTTGAATGCGGAGACTAAGAGCGGAAGTGCAAACAAGCCGAGATACTCGACCGGCATCCCGAACTCTCGAACAAAAATTGTTGGCACCATAATCGTCCCGAGCGCAGCGGGCACTTCGTGCGCGACAGAGAATGCCGCGATCACCCCATACTTTCTGCGATCAGACGCGACCGCCTGTTCAGATACCGGAGCGTCGACGGCGCTCATACCCACGCGCCCGTTTCCAATTGGTCGGCAATATCATCGACCAGGAGATCGATTTGGCGGTGAAAGAAATCAGCTTGATAGACAAGCGCAGTGTCCGCCGCCATGCCCCTCAATGTCCATTGCGTCATCCGTAAGAAGTCATTGGTTTTGATCCGGGAGTCTTCGCGGAACGGGAAGCGTCGCTTCGCAACATAACCGAAGATGCGCAGGGCCCTGAAAACCGGTCGCCGCATGTATTGCGCAACAATCTCATCTGTTCGTGCCGCCTGCATCAGTTCTGCGAATGCGCGCCCCTCTGATGATATGACGACATCATCCCAGATACGGCGCAAGACTTGTTTGAGATCGGCGGCCGGACCTTCCGGATGAACTGGAATATCGCTGACTTTGCGAAAACTGTCTGAGACAAGCCGCAAGGCTGCGTCTTTGTAGATCAGGTGCTTAGCTTTGTAGTGATGCAGATATGCGCCGCGCGTGATCCCTGCCTCTTTGATGATCTGACTGACAGACGCATCTGCCAAGCCATACTTTTCGATACATGAGATAAACGCCGTGATGATGCGTTCGCGCATTTGGCGTGAACGCTCCGCTTGCGTCCTTGGGCGGTCGTTTCGTTCAGTCTCTTGGTCAAAGGTCATCTCATCCTCCCCAAAGTTCCTTTGGCGTCGCGTGCATTCGGCCCTTGGTATAGGGAATCGCGTGTTTACGATCGACTTTAAGGTTCATCGGCGAATCGAGATCGACGGTTTTGCAATATGTACCGATTAAGCGTCCGGGGGCCATTCCGAGACTGGTCGCAATCATGCACGACACCATCAATTCGAGCTTAGCGTCGCGTGCTGCATGCAGGAGTTTGATCGCGCCGGTCAACCCGCCCGCTTTATCGAGTTTGATGACCGCGGTCTGATACTTCCCGATCAACCCCGGCACATCGTCGACAGTCTGACAGGACTCGTCAGCCGCAATTGGGATCCGCGCACGGTAGTCCACTAAAGCTTCATCTTCGCCGGGTGCCATGGGCTGCTCAATCAGCTCGACACCAAGCTCAACCAAAACCGGCTCCATCGCCTTAAGCTTCTGAAGCGACCAAGCCGTATTTGCATCAACCGTAATTCTAGGATCCGGCGCTGCGGCTCGAACAGCTCGAATGGCTAGTTCATCTTCGTCGCCTCCCAATTTGACTTTTAAAAGCGGATAATCGCGATAGCGTTCGGCCAGAGCGGCCATATGGTCGGTCGATTTCAATGTGACTGTGATCGCGCTGTCCAGCTCCGTGGGTGCCCTCAAGCCAGCCAATTCGTGCACGGATTGTCCCGCCTCTCGCGCCTCGAGATCCCAAAGCGCACAGTCGAGCGCGCATAGAGCGCCGCCTGGCTCAAGCAAGTTTGCAGCGTGCTCCCGCGTGAGACCTTTCTCGATCTCTGGACGAATGGCTTCAATTTGATCAGCAAGCTTCTGAGCGGTTTCTCCATGATAAAACACCGGGGCTCCTTCGCCGCGCCCAACGACACCATTTCGCTCAAGCTCGACGGTGCAAACATCCGCGGTCTGCCAGGCGTAATTCGCAATCGTGAACGGCTCGAAGAGCTCAAAATGCTCTGCTTTAACAGAAAGCCGCATGTCTCGGTCCCTCATGTGATCGCCTGCAGAGCGTCGGCCAGCTCCGCACATCCAAACCGAATTGGGTCCGTTGCAGGTAAGCCTGTTTCGGCGATGATCCCGTCGAGATGAGCGCGTGCGGCATCGTCCGCTTTGAGGCTGGATGTGTTGACAGAAATGCCGACAACACTTGCCGCAGGATTTGTAATCCGCGCGAGTTGCTCGTGCACGCTGATGGCCTGCCCCAACGGGCGATGCGCGATGTGTGGCAATAACTCCAAATGCGTGCGGCCGGCATGCGCGCATAGGACCATCGCATCTGGCTGACTCCCATGCATCAAGCCGAGCGAGACCCCGCCATACGCGCCATGGAAGATCGATCCTTGTCCCTCGATAATATCCCAATGATCCGGATCGTTGGCTGGCGATAAGATTTCTGCCGCACCCGCAATGAAATCAGCGACGACCGCATCGATGGCAATACCTTCACCCGCAATAATGATTCCGGTCTGTCCAGTGGCTCGAAACGTCGCGTTTTCGCCTCTCGTCCGCATCTCTTTGGTTAGCGCTAACGCTGCCCACTTTTTGCCGAGCGCGCTGTCCAGCCCGACCATGAGGCATCGTTTGCCGATCCGCTTCAATCCGTTCGCGGACGGAATATCCAAGTCTGTATGCCGGACATCAAACAAGCTACGCCCAAGCGATTTGGCTTTATCGGCGACGGCCTGAATGTCTGAGAGGCGGGTATGCATGCCGCTGATCAAATCTAGACCAGCATCCAGCGCAGCAAGCAGTGCCGGGTGCCAGTGCTCAGGAATGGCGCCGCCTTGGGGTGCAACTCCGATCACCAGCGCTTTTGCGCCTGCTGAGGCTGCAGCCTCTGCTGTCATGTCTGGCAGGCCCGTGTCTGCCGCACATCCCGGCAGGCGATTTTGACCAACGCATCGGTCCGGTGCCCAGTATGCGATCCCGAGCCCGGTCTTGGCCCGATTGGCTTCGGCGACATCACCGAGGAAAAGGAGATAAGGCGATGGCAGTGTCATAGGTCGGGAGTCAGTTTGTAATTGCTCAAAAACTCAAGGATACGCGCGACCATGAGGTGATCGGTAGCATCAACACCGACCGTATGTGCCGCCACGCGTTCGAAGCCGTCGAGATAACACAAGGTCTCTGCCGCGTGATGCCACTTAAAATCAATTTCAAGCCGAACCCCTCCATCGACCGGAACAGGTCGTGGTGGCGGGGGTTTGGATAGAACATCCGCGACTGCAGCGGCGATCATCTTACATGCGACCTTAGGTGAGACGCTTTGGCCAGTGACGCGTCCAGTCGCGGTTTTCACCGCGACGGTCTTACAGTCTGGGTATCGCCTGGCGACGGACGCGCAATACGCTTCATCGCCCGAGGTAAGCGTGACTGGGGCACCGAAATGGGCTGCAACGGCTGAATAAATATCAAGTTCATCGACAGATTGACCATCTATCCGGACGTCGAAAAACCCGGCGCCATTGCAAGTATGGTTTAGCATTCCAATCTCGCTCGCCCCAGTATGGTAGCCGAGGCAAAAGACGTGATCGAATGCATCCGACTCTACCCCTTGCACCATCCCCAGGGGACGCGGCCA
>JBCBQS010000111.1:0-9168 GCA_039820085.1 Pseudomonadota bacterium | reverse complement strand
TGGCTGTGGTCTCGAGATCGGCCAAATTGTACCGACCGCGGGGCTCTGCATAAGCAAAGGCGAATGTGCTTGCACCGCCCATGATGGCTTGGAGGTGCTCTTCCTTTTGGGCAGCTGTGCCCGCGTGCTTCAAGAAGCCACCGCCGCACACAACACTTGGCACGAACGGTTCGACGACAAGGCCTTTCCCAAATTCTTCCATGACAACCATGGCATCGATTGGACCGCCGCCGAGGCCGCCATCCTCTTCGCTGAATGGTGCCATGAGGAGACCGAGCTCAGCAAACTGCGCCCACATTTCGGGACGCCAACCAGAGTCGCTTTTGACCACACCCATCCGCGTATCAAAATCATATTGCTCGCGAATAAGCCGCGCGAGGCTGTCGCGGATCATTGTTTGTTCTTCAGTGAAGTTAAAGTCCACGGTGTGGTCCTCCCATCAATTCTATTGTGTTTCTGTGTTCAATAAATCGGCGCAAGTTCCGATCAAGTCTGTATCAGCAAAAGTTGACGCTGGGTCGTCCGGCCGTGTGACGAGAACGACGCTGTCTTGACCGCTTTCCTGCCAGCGAATGCCAACGGTAGCTTTGACATCATCGAGCACAATGATCTCTTCTGTGCTGGTGTCTTCACCGTAATATGTGCCCGTGATGATATGCGCCGGACGGCTTTGTCCCATAAGGAAAAACTCGGTTGGCTCACCCACTTCAAGTTTGGCACCATCTCCACTGGAAATCTCAACCACGCTTCCGGGAGTCAAAGGCCAAAGATCAGCAATGGCAGACCGCTCGTCTTGCGTCGGCATATCGCCATCGCAGCCCGCCACATAAATCCCAGAAAACAAGGCGAAATAGTCGCCAACATCTCCGGCGGCATACTCGCCTTGTGTTTTGTAGATTTGGACATCGGCCTGTTCAGCGACAATCGACTCGTAGAACCGGTCAGATCCGCCATCATAAGCACTGACCCAAAACAGCTCTGAGCCTTGCCCAATCGGAAATGCATGATCCGGAGCCGCCATTGCCGCTCCGGATCCCATAATCATCGCACCAAGTGAGATTGCGGCGCGCATGATCCTAAAGGCCTAGGATCATTTTCGTAATGATATTGCGCTGAATCTCGTTCGACCCACCGTAAATCGAAGTCTTACGGAAGTTGAAGTAATTTGGTCCTGAATAATGCGCATAGTCTGGACCGATCGGGAATTCGTTTGAGCCATCCTCTGGGAAACCGCGGAAATATGGCGCGCCGTAAGACCCAACCGCTTCGAGCGTGAGTTCGGTCAGGCGCTGCTGAATTTCAGTTCCTTTGACCTTCAAGATCGAACTTTCTGGTCCTGGCCCTTTGCCCTCTGACTCGCGCGCAAGCGTCCGCAACTCGGTAAACTCAAGAGCCGTCAAATCGATCTCAAGTTGGCTGATTTTGCGGGCGAACGAGTTATCCTGAATGAGCGGCTCGCCGTCGAGAAGTTCAGTCGATGCAATATTGCGAAGGCGCTCGATGCCGCGCTTAGAGCGCGCGACACCCGCGATGCCAGACCGTTCGTGCGCAAGTAGGAACTTGGCATAGGTCCAACCTTGGTTTTCTTCGCCAACGCGATTTTCAACAGGAACGCGAACATCCGTCAGCCAAACTTCATTGACCTCGTGTCCGCCATCAATCGTAATGATCGGGCGAACTTCAATCCCGGGCGTGTTCATGTCGACGAGGATGAATGAAATGCCCTCTTGAGGTTTCGCTGCATTCGGGTCTGTTCGGCAGAGGAAGAACCCCCAGTCAGCGTGCTGTGCGAGCGTGGTCCAAGTTTTCTGGCCATTGATGACATAATGATCGCCATCTCGAACCGCAGTCGTTTTTAGGCTCGCAAGATCTGATCCAGCGCCTGGCTCAGAATACCCCTGGCACCACCACTCTTCGCCGGAGAGAATTTTAGGCAGATAACGCGCTTTTTGCTCTTCATTGCCGAACGTGTAGATCACCGGGCCGACCATTGAGACGCCAAACGGCAGAGGCATCATCGCATCAACGCGGGCATTTTCTTCAGACCAGATATAACGCTGTGTTGAGGTCCAGCCGGTCCCGCCATATTGCTCAGGCCATGCGGGCGCCGCCCAGCCTTTTTTACCCAGAACCTTATGCCAAGCGAGGAATTGGTCTCGCGTTAGATCTTCGCGCGTCCCCTGGCCAAGCAGCTCTTTCGGGTAATTTTCTTCAATAAACGCACGGACTTCTTCACGGAACGCAACTTCTTCAGGTGAAAACTCAAGATTCATGACGGTTCTTCCCAACAATCGCTATTGTTTGATTTCAGTCTTTGTGCCGTGACGACGCCAGAAAATCAAGTTTACGCGAACGTAAACGTCACTTTGTCTCACATGTCGTAGCGGAAAGCTTAAGAGGCCGGTGCTTGCCCCAGAAATGGCGCACACGCGGTGCGAAGGAGGCCAATGGCAGCTGCAGATCCCATTCCTCCGCCTGTGTTAAATTCGAATTCTGCAAGAGGTTTCATTCCAAGCCGTTCAAGCGCCGCTTCGTGCGCGGGTCTACGTGTGGCATGCGCCGCTTTGACATGGTCGATGCCAAGCGGATTAAGCGCGTGAACGACGCCGGCAGCGATCGTTGTGGCGAACCCATCAATCAATACCGGTACGCCTTGTTGACGGGCCGCAATGATCGTCCCGACACATGCCGCAAGCTCGCGTCCGCCGAGACAGCGCAGCGCTTCAAGCGGGTCAGATAAGTGTCCGCGATGGGTCGTCAGCGCTTTGCTAACGATGTCGACGCGCTGTTGGTTCATGTCTTTGGGGACAAGCGGTCCCGGCCTCACCCAGTATTCTGGCGAGCCGCCATAAAGCGCGCACGCAACCGCAGCCGCAGACGTCCCGATCCCCGCCCCGATCACCCCAAGCGCGACCAAGTCTGGCGAACCTTCGAGCGCTTCAAACCCATAAGCGATCGTAGCAGCGCACTCGCGCTCGCTCATCGCCGGCTCTTCGGCAAAGTTTGGCGTCGGCTTATCAATCGCGAGTTCGAATACGCGGATGTTCACTTCCACTTGAGTCGAGATGGCCGATAGCGGCGCGCGTCCTTCGCGCAGCGCATCGACTTTTTCCCGGGTACTTTGGTTCGACGACAGCGTCACGCCATTTTCAGAAATCCCATGAGAGCCTGCAAATATTGCGAGTGTTGGATTCTCCAAGCGCGGGGGGTAGCGTTTTTGCCATTCCGATAGCCAAGCGGCGCCATCTCCCAATCGACCAAAATCACCCTCGCGGCCCATGCCGAGCAAGGCGTCATAGACCTTCTTAGCAGCCGATGGATCGCTGGCGGTCGGACGGAGCGCGAGTTCGCGCACATCATCGAAAGGTTGAGTTGTTGAACGAGCTTGCGTCAAAGGCTTTTCCAAAAGTTCTGGGATCGCCATAAAACGCCTTCAATTCAGTGTGCAAGTCAATTCCAGATAATATAATTTGATAAAACTGTCGCAAGCATATCTTGATCATATCACGCTAAGGACCTGAGCATGGCAACGCAGACGATCCAATCTCCTTGCATAAAACTCTGCGCAGTAGATGGCGAAACAGGTTTCTGCCTTGGGTGTGGACGGTCGCTTAAAGAAATAGGCGGCTGGACGAAATTTGATGATGCAGGACGGCAATCGGTCATGGACATGTTGCCAGATCGGCTTGATCATCTCAGAGCGTTAGGGAAGCTAGGCGGTCAGCGATGAATTTTTCACACGTCCTCGGAACGTTTTTACTGGCTGGCGCCGTCGCGGCTGGGATTTCTGTGTATCTCGAACCAAAGCTAAACGAAGCAGCGACTGAGAGCGAGGCGCCGCAAGTTGCCAATGCGAGTGTCTCCGCCCTCGCAGTTGAACCGCCTCAACCACAAAATGCGGCGCGCCGAATGGCGACGATCAGCGCGCGCCCCGATGGCCATTATTGGACGCGAGCGCTTGTGAACAAGAAAACCAGCGTGGAATTCATGGTCGATACCGGCGCGAGTGTCGTCGCACTCACTTACAAAGATGCACAGAAGATGGGGCTACGCCCCGAAACACTCGATTATAAGTGGGAAATTCGCACGGCTGGCGGGCTGACGAAAGGCGCGAGCGTTCAAATCGACTCAATCCAAATCAATCAGGTCCATGTTAAAAACGTCGACGCTATGGTCCTGCGCACAGACCTCAGCCAGTCTCTTTTGGGGATGAGTTTCTTGCGCGAGCTCTATTCTTATGAATTTCGCGGCAATCGAATGATCATCCAGCAATAGAGACTGGCATCCATAACCCTCGAGGTTTACCCAAGCTGGACAATGAGGTCTTCAATGTCCGCACCAGGGCGCGATAAGATCGCAGCGACTTGAGCACGCTGTTCGATCGCGAGCCAGATGCCTGCGACTTCTAGGTCAACAACGGACCAAGATCCCTTGCGCTCGATCACCCGCCAACGGACTTTCAGTGAGTCGCCCGCCCCGCGAATTTCAGTCGTCACAATTGCATCTCGGGCGTTGCGAGCTTTTGTGTCCGTCACACTCACTTCAACGCCAGAAAACTGGTGTGCGTTGGCTTCAATTTGCCGATGCAAATAGGATTCAAATGCTCGAATGAAACGAGTTTTATCAGCGGCGGACAGCCCGGCTCCATAGCGACCAAGCGTGAAATTAGCGATGGCGCGCGTGTCGACATGCGACAGCATCGTGTCGGCAATATGTGTACGATCGCTCTTTGAGATATCCGCAGCTGCTTGCGTTACAAGCGCTTCAGGACTGTCTATATGGCGATGATCCGCCAGTGCGGTTGGGGCGGTTACGATGAGGGCCAAAGATATAAATAGCATTCTCAACATGGGAGGCTCCTTGCAGGTCTCGCGCCACTTCCGGACGCTTCGGAGAGGAGGTAGGAAGTCACATCCGGTTCGATTAGTGCGAGTTTTCGCATAGAGGGTATGCATGAACCGAATGGGGGTTCGATCGCCCTCGAAAGCACGTCAGTGATACTTTGAAATGTGTCAGGACACTGTCGGGACATGTTTCTTATTTACTCCCGCATTGCGGTGGTTTGATTTCGCGAGACATAGCGATGAATTTATTGATTTTCAATAATCACATGTTGCATTTCGATAAATTTTTGCTAGATAGCCGCAATCGTAAAACGGAGAAACGATATGACCCTAAGAACTTTCCTTCTCGGTGGCGCCGCCTTGGCGCTGGTCGGTTGCTCTGCAGCTGATCCCGACCAGGAAACGTCGGTTTCTGAAGACACAGTCGTGAGCATCGACGCGAACGACACCTCGGAAACATCGACGGGTGAAAAGATCGTGGTCGCGAGCGAGGCCGACCTGCCTCGAACCGAAATCGCGCTCACTAAAAAGCCAAGCGAAATCGTTCTGGAGGATGGGCCAGAGTATGATGCGCTCGTCGATGAGCTAGACCTCGTAATCACCGACTTGCTCGAAAACTATGAAATCGAAGATGCGAGCACGAAGCGCGGCATTCTTTCAGCGCAGCGTACGATTTTGCAAGCCCGTGGCGACTGGGAAGGCTTTCTGGCCACGACACCTGGCATGATCGAAACGGCATCCAAACCCGCTGAGCGTGAAATGACAGGCGTGATCAGTGACTCCTTTGCAAGAGCTGCGCTGGCAATAGGTACAACGGAAGGCGATGCCTTTGTTGAAGCCTACAAGACTGAAATCGAGACGGCGCTCGCTGGTGTCGACGTGAATATTGCGCGCGATGAGCTGCAGGCAACGCGCGGTCAAATGCAACTGGTGAATGCGACGCTCCTCGAAGCGGCCCTCAAAGGTCAGCTTGATCCAGCCATCGAGCAAGCCGGTATGGTGGTCGACCGTGGCGGCGCAATGTCGATCATCGGCATTAAGCAAACCATCGGTATGACGGCCTATATGCCCATGATTGCTGACGCGATCGGGGCACGTCTGGATGAGGTTCCGGAAGTCGAGACCGCAGACTTGTGGGCACCGCGCGAAGCAAAAGTGGCCGAAGGCTCAGAAGTCATCGTCGCGGTCTGGGACACTGGCGTCGATAGCTCCCTTCAAGGTGATCGCATGTGGGTGAACCCGTCGAGCGAGGGTCCAGGCTATGCGCATGGAATCGCGTTCGGTCCTAATTTTGAATTGGAGCCAGGCGACCTGCTCGTCGAGGCCGCTGACTATACGGATCAGATGGATGGTCTGATCGATACCGTTAAAGGATCGCTCGACCTTCAAGCTGGTCTTGAAACGCCTGAAAAAGCGGCCTTCCTGGAACAGATGCAAACGCTATCGCCAGACACGATGATGGACTTCCAGAAATCGCTCGCAGTTGTCAGCAACTACGTGCACGGACAGCACGTGGCCGATATTGCAGCCGATGGAAACGATGTTGCGAAAATCCTCAACGTTCGCTTCACCTGGCCATCAGACCCGCTCCCGACCGAGCCGATTGACGAGGCTTATGTTGAAGGCTTGGTGGCGGCTGCGCAAACCTCCGTCGACTTTCTCAAGGCGAATGACGTGAAGGTGGTCAACATGAGCTGGCGCATCACACGTCCTATGATTGAAGGCATGCTCCAGATCACAGGCGCCGAGCCAGAAGCGGAAGCGCGCCAAGAGCGGGCGGCGGCGATCTTCCAAATCCTGGAAGACGGTTTGACGGAGGCTTTTGCGTCCGCGCCTGAAATCCTGTTCGTCGCAGGCGCTGGTAACGAAGATGAGAATGTCGAGTTCACGACGTCTGTCCCGGCGGGCATCAACCTGCCAAATGTTATCACCATCGGCGCCGTCGATCGTGAATTACAACCGGCGGCGTTTACGTCTTATGGTGAGTCGATTGATCTATATGCCAACGGGTTCGAGATCCCAGGTCGCGTCCCTGGTGGCCGTGAGCTGGCATTGTCAGGAACGTCTATGGCAGCGCCACAGGTCGCAAACCTCGCGGCAAAACTCTGGGCCACTAATCCTGACCTGACCGTGGCCGAAGTCGTTGAAGCGATGACCGCAACCTCTACCGCCGAAGGCGAAGACGCGCTGCCCGTCGTCCATCCGGCCAACGCGATCGCTTCGGTTCAATAGTCACAAGCAATTGCGATCCCAAACAAAAAGCCGCTCCTTTCGGGGCGGCTTTTTCTTCTCTTTGGTTCAGGGACAGGCGGTTATTTCGGTTTAACTTTCAAAACTGTTCCCTCTGTCGCCTCGACGACAACCGCAGCGCCACTCGCGAGATTTGCGCCATCAACACTTTGCGCGGACCAGACCGTATCGCCGAGCTTAACCTGCCCGACACCGCCATTGAAATCATCCGCGACCGTTCCAGACTGACCGAGCGTACTGACCATGCGTTTGTTCAATGTCGGGTGTTCTTCGATGTTCTCGCGCATGGACCGAAACAAGGTTCGGCCGGTGATGAACAAGACGACCGTGGCGATCGCGAAACAGATCAATTGCCCCTGCCATCCCGCGAACTCTGCCGGTGCAAACGCGGCAAACGCAGACGTCACAGCCGCGGCAAGACCGACCCAGAGCAGATCCCACGTGCCGGTCATCATCTCGATCGACAAGAGGAACAGAGCCACGGCCAGCCAATGCCAGGCCGTGGGCGGCCAAAGAGTAAGCGCTAAACCTTCCATAATCGGCTCCTAGTTCCGGTCCGCTGTCGGCGGCACCGCCGTGGTTGAACCGCCCGCACTGTTCTTTGCAGCGTCAGTCAGGCCTCGAATACCTTCAATCGTCCCGAGGATCGAGCTGAATTCTGCCGGAATAATGACGGTTTTGTTTCCACCGGCCGATGCCAGCTTCTCAAACGCCGTGACATATTGCTGTCCCAGGAAGTAATTGATCGCGTTGACGTCGCCCTTAGCGATCGCTTCGGAGACAAAGGCTGTGGCTTTCGCTTCAGCCTCACCTTCACGCTCGCGGGCCTCGGCGTCCCGGAATGCCGCTTCGCGGCGCCCTTCAGCTTCAAGAATTTGCGATTGTTTCAAGCCCTCTGCTTTGAGAATGGCCGACTGTTTGTCACCTTCGGCAGTGAGAATCTCAGCCCGCTTTAAGCGTTCGGCTTTCATTTGCCGCGCCATCGCCTCGGTGATGTCTGCCGGCGGCGACAAGTCAGCAATTTCAATCCGTGTGACTTTCACGCCCCAAGGATTGGTCGCTGCGTCCACGACGGACAAAAGCCGGGCGTTGATGTCATCGCGGTTCGACAAGACTTCGTCGAGATCCATGGAGCCGACCACGGTCCGGATATTCGTGAGTGATAGGTTGGTGATCGCATTTTCGAGATTGTTCACCTCATAAGCGGCCGAAACCGGGTCGATGACCTGAATAAACACCACCGCATCGCACGACACTTGCGCGTTATCGCGCGTAATCACTTCTTGGGTCGGGATATCGAGGACGGTCTCCATCATATTCATTTTGCGACCAATGCGCTGATAAAATGGCACGATGAAGTGCAATCCCGGGCCAAGTGTACGTGTGTAGCGGCCGAAATTCTCTACAGTAAAATTAAAGCCTTGAGGCACGACTTTTACCGCTGAAGTAATCAGCACTAAAGCGGCAATCGCCAAAAGGCCAAGAACAATAAGACTTACATCCATAAGGGTCCTCCCTGAAATTGAACCGAGATAGACATGGGGAGATATTTGCCGTTTTTCAATAATTGTTCATCGAAAAACGGCGCAAACCCCATAGGTTTACGCCATCTTCTACCGATTCTATTACGGAAGTCTGAGGATATGATCGTTTTAATTCACCTCAATCTCGCGCAGGATCAGAGTTGCCCAAGCAAGTAATCGGCGCTTGAAACCTCAAACCCACCGCCTTGCTCAACGTTTAGTTCTGCTACAGTGCCGTCTTTCACCAGCATGGAATATCTTTGCGAGCGTTGGCCCATGCCGAACCCACTGCCATCCATTTCGAGCCCTAATGCAGCCGCGAACGTTCCGTTGCCGTCTGCAAGCATGCGTACTTTGCCCTCGACCCCACTGTCTTTGCCCCATGCCCCCATAACGAAGACATCATTCACAGAAGTGCAGACGATCTCGTCGACACCTTTTGCCGCCAAGTCTCCCTGCTTTTCGACAAATCCAGGCAAATGCTTGGCAGAACAGGTGTCGACGAGATCGTCTGCACTTCTGTGAATGATGTCTTCGTTATGGGGGCATGG
>JBCBQS010000110.1:0-9236 GCA_039820085.1 Pseudomonadota bacterium | reverse complement strand
GTGAGTTTCTAGTTGAGAATGTTTTGACGCCGGGCTTCATTCCAGCTTACGGCTTCGTGCCGCCTGGCATCGCGAATTATGAGACCGATCGCCCCGCCGTCTATTGGGCGGAGATGGACCGCAGCGAGCGCCTCGCCGAAGCCCGCAGCCTATTGGAAGAGGCCGGTTATGGCCCGGATAATCCATTCCAATTTGAGTACAAACACCGCTCAACCGGAGACAATCCAAAAGTCGCGCCTGTCGCTCAGGCGAACTGGAATGAGATTGCACCTTGGGTCGATGCGCAAATCCTCCGCCAAGACACGAAAGTCCTGTATGCGGACCTGCGCCAAAGCAATTTCCAAGTCTCGGATGGCGGTTGGCTCGCAGACTATAATGATCCACTCAATTATTTGTACCTGCTCGATTCAGATGCTGGTCAGCAGAATTATGGCAATTACTCGAACCCTGAATATGACGCGCTCTTAGAAGCCGCCAATCAGGAGCGCGATCTGACGCTGCGGGCGGAACTCTTCGCGCAGGCGGAACAGATCATGCTTGAGGACTATCCGATTACGCCAATGTGGTTTGAGGTTACCAAGAACCTCGTTAATCCAAATCTAGACGGTTGGGCGGAAAACGCCGAAGATAATCACCGGTCTCGCTGGCTCTGCCCAAAAGAAACGGGCGAGGAGCCGACTGAGGCGGGCTAGGGACAGGTTCGGGGAGGAGCCATGTCGGTTGAACTTGAAACGGTTGGAGCGGCCTCGGTTGGCGGGCTCACAACGCGTCAGAAAGCCGATCTCGCGGGCGAGCCGTGCAGCAATTGCGGCACGATCGTTCCCGGCCGCTATTGTCCGGCCTGCGGTCAATTGGCCGCAAGCTTTCACCGGCCCGTTGCGTCATTGGTTGGAGACACAATTGCCGATACGTTCACGCTGGATGGACGGCTCGCCCGCACCGTGCCGATCCTGTTGTTTCGTCCAGGGCGGCTCACCAAAAACTATACTGAGGGCAAACGCGCCCGCTACGTCCCGCCTTTCCGCTTGTTTCTTTTGGCCAGTCTGGTGTTCTACCTGACGCTGTTTTCCGTGGTCCCACCGGGCCAGTTCATCAATATTGATGACGAGACGCGCAACGAGATTACCCAGAGCATTACCGAAAACCAGGACGCTGAAATAGAGCTCGCGGAGATGGATGAATCGGCGCGGGAGCGGCTCGAACGCGCGAATATTAATGTCTCTGCGCCAGATGCTGTGCGCGGTGATATTGAAAACCAGATCGTCGCCGTCTTGAACAATCAGGACCAATTCGCGGCGCAGCTTGAAAACTGGCTGCCGCGTCTCAGCATTTTGCTCGTTCCTCTGACGATGATCGCTTTGGTGATCCTGCATTTTTGGCGGCGCAGTTTGTATGTCTATGACCATGCGATCCATGCGCTGCATCTGCATTCCTGGATGTATTTGACTGGAACCGTTTTGATGCTGCTTGGGCCATTTTTGCCTGAGTGGATTTTGGTCATCTATTTCATTGCCTTCCTCGCCTATATTTGGCGCAGCCTCGCCGTCGCAGGGTCGACAGGAATGATCATGTCCGGGTTTCGCATGTTCTTTTTATTGTTCTTCTGGATCATCGTGACGTCCCTCATCATCACGGCGACGATCATTGTCAGTGGCATGTCTGTCCGCTGATCAGCAGTTCTAATCCTCATGCGCAATCGACCGATCCCGAAGATCGCAGATGATCTCAAAGACCAGACCCGCGCGATGGTTATGTATGAGGATGCGTTTCTGCTTGCCTTTAACAAACCCTCAGGCTTGCCGGTCCAGACGCGCGGCAATCGAGGCACGTCCTTAGATCACCTGTTATGGACATTTGCGCGCTCAAACGGAAAACGCCCGCATCTGGTGCATCGAATTGATGCCGGCACGTCGGGCCTGATCATCGCCGCAAAGACCAAACCTGCGACGGCTTTTCTGTCGACGGAATTCGCCGAGCGGCGTGTGCGAAAGGTCTATTTGGCATTGGTTTTGGGCGATTTGCCTGACGCGGATCAAGGGCGGTGTGAGATCCCTTTGCTTAAAACGGGTCGAACCGTGACACCCGGCCGCGTCGATCAGGGCGCAGATCCAGCGCGCACCGATTGGACGGTGCTGGCGCGGGCGTCGAAAGTTGCCATGATCCAAGCCCAACCGCAGACGGGCCGCATGCACCAAATTCGTGCGCATCTCGCCGCGATGGGATGTCCAATATTGGGAGACCCGATCTATGGTGCGGGGACTGTATCGGCCGAGCGACTGATGCTGCACGCGGCGCAGCTCGAGCTGACATTACCGGACCAAACAAAACTGGCGCTCGAGGCGCCAATTCCGGAAGACTTTGAATTGAAGCGAGAGGCGCTCGGGTTTTAGCCGGTCTCGCCCAAGGCGACCGCCATCGGCGCACCTGGTCCCAGATCTAAGCCGAGAAACGTCCAAGCCACGACCAAAAGGATGCCGCTGATGAGCATCCAAATCGAGTAAGGCAGCATTGTCGCGGTCAGGCTTCCAAGCCCGAAATCACTCACCCAACGCCGCGCGAATACCAAGATTAGCGGGAAATAGACCATGAGCGGCGTGATGATATTGGTTGCGCTATCGCCGACGCGGTAGACCGCAGTGGCACCATCCGGTGAGACTCCGAGCAGCATCAACATCGGGACCATGACCGGGGCGAGAAGCGCCCACTTTGCTGATGCCGATCCAACAAACAGATTGATAATGGCGGAGAAGAACACGATCAGCCCGAGAAGAATCGGTAAAGGCAATCCGGAGCTTTCGATCGCCGCAGCTCCGTGAACTGCGCTGATCAAGCCAAGATTCGACCACCCAAACATGGCAACGAAATGTGCCGCGGCAAAGGAGAGGACTAGGTAATAGCCCATATCCTTCATTGCTTCGCTCATCATATTTACGAGATCTCGATGATCTTTAATCGTTCCGGCTGCAGCACCGTATGCCCATCCCGCAGCGAGAAAGAGCACGAGGAATCCGCCAACAAGCGATTGAAATAAAGGCGAGGCCCGCTGGTACCATTCCATGCCCTCTGTGCCTTCGCCATCCAGCCAAAGCGGCGTGCCGGGACCTGCCGTCATAAAGGCCCACACAGCGATAACCCCAAGGACGGCGAGGCCTGCATTCCGCAGCCCTTTCTTTTGTTCGGGCGTGAGCGGCTTGTCTTCATCACTATAGCTATCAGCGTCCGCCCCTTCAGATGGGCTCCATTTGCCGAGTCGCGGTTCGATCACTCGGTCGGTGACGAACCATATGATCGGCAGATAAAGACCAAGTAGGGCGATGATAAACCACCAGTTGCCCGCAATATTAGCGTCATAGCTTGCGTCCAGGATTTCGCCGGCTTCTTCGGTAATGCCATATAGCAGCGCGTCGAGTTGACCGGGAAACAAGTTGGCCGAAAAACCGCCCGATACACCCGCAAATGCGGCTGCGATCCCGGCAAGGGGATGGCGACCTGCTGAAGCGAACAGAACGCCTGCGAGCGGGATAAGGACGACATATGCAGCGTCTGCAGCGTGATTGCCGACCATAGCGACGAGCGCTACAACCGGCGTCAGCAAAAACACGGGGGCCCCCCGAACAGCTGATCGCATGGCGCTCGCAAACAGGCCCGATCGTTCCGCAACACCTGCGCCCAGCATCACCACAAGCACATATCCAAGCGGGTGGAAGTGGGTAAAGGTTTTGGGCATCTCGACCCAAAGGCGCTGAATGTTTTCAGCGGAGAGCAAACTCACCGCGCTAATGATCCCATCCGCGCCGATGCCAAATCGAGCTTTCTGACTATCAGGCATGCCGCCGAGGACCTGATCATCCAAAGTCGCATTCACGCTCAGGAGAGCACAAACCACTGAGACGAGGACGAGTGCTATGATGAAGTAAGCAAATAAGAAAACCGGATCCGGCAATTTGTTGCCGGTTCTTTCAACCCAACCTAGAAAGCCTTTTGTTGGCGCTTGTTCTACGGCTTCGGCCATGCCCGGTTCTCCCGATATTCGTCGATTTGGTAAGGTGTAAACGGCGCGAGAGAGGCTGGCAATTGCACACGTGCAAAGCCTTTAAAATTGAGACGGATGGACAGAATTTTGGGCAGCTGAAACGCGCCAGACGCGGTTTAGTTAGAGTGCAACCCAGCTGATTTGTGCATCTGCATTTCGGCCGCGATCCGGCGCAGGGCAGACTCTGCAGAGCCAAGGCTTTCTTCAAGATCTCGCAAGGCTTCTGTGGAGACCGGTCCGAGGTCGTCTTTAATCCAGGCTATTGCCCTTAACATGTCTGCCACATACTCGATGTCTTCCGTCGAGAGTTGTGGTTCTGTCATTTTCGCCGCCCGTCAGTGATTCTGAAGTTATGTTGCGAAATGTTCCAACAATTCTTACTGAAAAGCAACCAAAAGCTGTCCTAATTCGGAACATAATTTTCCGAATGGTGCCTAACCAACAGATTCTCCGACAAATTTGAGAGCGCATACTTTTGCTCTACACTACAGGAAACGGAGCGGTGAACGCGCAAAGCACTCAATAGGGTCTCGGGTGAGGCATACGCACAGAGCAAATCGCCAGCTGGCGCTTTGATCACCGGCAGACCGACACGCGCGGCCTCGAACTCCATTTGTGTGCGCCAATGATCGACGGACTCGCGACCGATAATGACCGCCCCTTTGACCCGGCTAAAGACGTTATCTTTTAGCGATGGGTCATGGCCGAGGCACATGATTGTGTCATAGTAGAGTTGGCTTCCAGTGGTCTGAAGCGAAATTTCCGCCGCCTCTAAGTAATCAGTCTTATTCTCAGCCACATATTCCAAATCAGATGGGTTCTTATCGAAAATGTGCTGATAGAAAGAAATCGGATCGCGGCGCAATAGGGCCTTCATCCCCCGTAACGCTACGTGCAAGCCGCTGCGACTGGTGACGATTTGCTTGAGCATGTTTCTGAACCAGAGCGGCGTGAAGACCTGCCAAACTTCCTGGTTAAACATCGGATTGACGAAAAACGTGAAGGCGATTTCCGGTGCCAAATGGACCAAGCGATAGACCATTGGATTCGCGCTGCCGATGGACAATAAAATGATGTCTTCTAGCCCAAGCTTGGCAAAGCACTGGCGAATGACAACCGCTTCTGCGGCAGCTGTGGCCCCGTTCGTCACCGTTTCTTTGGTCATCAAGGCCATCGGGAGGGGGGAGGAGTGACCGTACCCCGCGCGACGGATGAAGATCACTTGTAAGCCATGACGCCACATTTGCTCACAAAATGAGTCGGACGGGGGCACAGCAAATTCGATTGAATGCAGGATGACCAAAGGTTGGCGATCGCTCAGCGTATCGCCATAGATCCACACATCGAGCTCGAAGGCACGTTCACCAATTCGGATCGTCTTAAAGTCTCTCACCGGCGTCACACTTACAACAAAACCGACATGAGTCGGTCCCCTTTAGTTGTTTGTGAAACTATCAGACCCGCCTCGGCGTTGAAAGCAATCGCGGATAATCTATTGGTGTGTCGTCAGGGGTCTAAACACCAATTTGTACGGGTGCCTGACTTTAGATCAGGCACCCGCGTTTAGATATCGTGCAGAATTTACGGCTCACCATGTCTCTTTGAAGGGCCGCAAATCAAGCTCATGTGTCCATGCTGATTTGGCTTGCGTATGGACATACCAAAATGCATCAGCGATCGCATCGGGGGACAGGCCGCCATCTTCGCCGAGTTGATCAAGATACTCACCGAAGCGGCTACGGACCATGTCGCCGTCAATGACCCCATCGATAATCAGGTGAGCGACATGCACGCCCTTCGGCCCGAATTCTCGTGCGAGCGATTGCGCCAGCATACGCAATCCTGCCTTCATCGATGCGAAATGCGCAAAGTTGGCGCGCCCGCGAAGCGATCCAGACGCACCTGTAAAGAACAAGCTGCCTTCCCCTTGAGCGCTTAACAATGGGATGGCGCGCTGAGCGGTCAGGAAGCCGCCAAAACAGCCGACCCGCCAAAAGGTTTCAAACGTTTCAGCATCCAATTGCTCGAAAGGGATGATGGCATTGTTGCCAGCATTGTACAGAACCGCAGAGATTGGTCCTTTGCTCGCTGCATGCGCGAACAATGCATCCTGATCTGTTTCCAAGGTCACATCGACGACGAATCCTTCCGCCGAGCCGCCAGATGCGTTGACCTCATCGGCCAAAGCATCAACTTTCTCTTTGGTGCGCCCAGCCACGATGACAGGGTGGCCTTCTTTGCCAAACTTTCGGGAGAGCGCACCGCCGACACCGTTTGAGGCGCCGGCACCAATCACAATTACGGTTCCAGTCATAGTCGCGGCCTATGCGTGGGCGGCGGCTTCAGGGTGGTGCTTGGCCAGCCATTCAGCTTCTTCGCCTGGCTCTGGCATGATTTCCCCGCCCTCGAGCACCCATTTTGCGGGCGTGTCTTGGGTGATCACTTTGATGTCCTCAAGCGGGATCCCAGCATGTGTATGGATAGACTGGCGCATCTGATCCGCGATTTGCGCTTTTTGATCGTCGGTGCGACCGGCGCGAATGCTGCCGAAGAGAAAGGCTTTGCTGTCATCTAAGGGTTGGTGTGGGGCATCTTCAAAGAAGAAAGCATGCACGAAAATCGGCGGAGCACCCGTCACATCACAATGGATCCGCGTGATGTCTGCGGCGATTTTCGGCTTGGCAGCGTCGTCAATGGCACCGGGCAGGGCGTTGCAAGAATAGAGTGGCATAGGAAAGCTCCTTTAAGCGGGCATTGGGTCGGAAATAACGCCGACAATTTCATTCAAGGTTTGACCGGTTTCTGCGGTCCAAAAGCCGCAGAGTTCGTGCAGGAGGGTCGCGCGTGTCTCCTGGTCAATGGGGGCGCTGGGCCGGATCGACACTATCGAAGACGTGGATGGCTTTGAGGCCGTAAACCCGCCCGCAGCGGGGACGGTTACCCAATTAATTTCGGCGGAGCTGCCGAAGGCCTTGGTTGAGAAAGCGTCGAGCTTGCTGCGCAAAGTCGCTTCGCTCTCGGCGGAAATCTGTCCGTCTTGGACGATACAAGTGCAAGGTATCACGAAGAGGTCCTCTCTATTCCGGATTCAGGTTGGGGTGTTGATGTGCCAGCTGGTTTGACGCCGACATCGCGCAGTTCCATGGCTTCACCATTGGCACGGCGCGGCCAAATTGCGGTCAGATCTTCACCTGTTTTCCGATCAAAGTATTCAAAGCTCGGCCCATCTGGATGGACCGCCCATTTGTCACCCCATTGCGAGAGCGCAAGAATGATCGGGCCGAGGTCTCTGCCTTTTGGCGTCAGCTGATATTCATCATAGGCAGACCCGTCTTTGGCGGGAACACGTTCGAGAATATCGCTGTCGATCAATTGGTTGAGACGACTTGTGAGCGTATTTTTCGCAATTCCGAGTGACTTTTGGAAATGCTTGAAACGCCGCGCGCCCATCATCGCATCGCGAATGATCAAGAGCGACCACCATGACCCGACCAATTCGAGTGAGCGGGCAATGGAGCATTGCATATCTGAAAATGACTTTGTCTTCATTGGATAGACTATAGCGGTGAGAATTCTGGTTGCAATATAAAACTACTTATCGTAAGTGGTTTCATATTGCAACTACTTTTTGCACGTTTCATTTCACCGCGATCAAGGTCGCTCATACAGGGAACTCGTCATGCAGCTGAAAGTCCATGGAACTATTTTTTCGCCCTGGGTGCGTCGCCTCATGGTGTTGATTGAAGAGAAAGGTCTCAGCTTTGAGCACGTCAATGTCGTGCCGCTTGGCGACCCCGACCCGGATTATTTGAAGATCAGCCCGCTCGGAAAAGTACCGCTGCTCGAAGTCGACGGTCGCTATTTGCCGGACTCGCTCGCAGCCAGCGTATTTCTCGACAGCGCCGTGCCGTCGCCTCGGTTTTTCCCCGAAGATGGCTGGCAGCGGGCTTGGATGCTCTGGCTCTGCGATTTTATCGGGGCAGGGGTCTTTTCCAAAGTCGAAGCGCCGCTTTTCATTCAGCGCTTTATCAATCCGAACATGCTGGGCATCGATCCGGACCCTGTTATCGTTCAGGACGCGCTGGATAAGCTCCCCTACCATTTTGATTATCTTGAATCGCAATTGCCAGAGGCTGGCCCCTTCATGATGGGCGATGAGATCAGTCTTGTAGATCTCACCGCCGGAAGTGTGTTCATCAATATGTTGCACGCTGGCGAACCGGTCGATGCCAAACAGTGGCCAAAACTTGCAGCCTATATTGACCGGCTGCTTGCGCGGCCATCCTTCCAAAACCGGCTATCGGTTGAACGCCAAGCTGTCGGCGATCGTTCACCCGCCTTTGCCGACTAAGACCTGTCGGAGGCTAATTTGATCGCCATCGGACGCGGGTCTATGATATGAGCAGAATGCGAAAACCCGGGGATAATGGAGATTTCAATGATTAAGTGGTTTCTAGGCGGCCTCGGTGTGCTTCTTCTCGTTGCAATTGGGCTGATCTTTGCCTTGCAAGCCCCGACCAATTGGCAAACGGCAGAGTCCATCCGCACCCCGGATGAGCGCTTTGCCAACCTCACCGATTACCCATTCGCTCCGAATTACATCGAGATCGAAGGCTACCGCATCCACTATGTTGATGAAGGACCGGCAGATGGCGAAACGATTTTGCTTCTGCATGGGCAACCGTCGTGGAGTTACCTGTATCGCCATATGATCCCGCCGCTCGCGGATGCCGGATACCGTGTGATCGCGCCGGACTTGGTTGGCTTTGGCAAATCGGACAAACCGCTCAAGCCATCTGATCATAACTATCAGATGCATAATGATCTTATGATCGCTTTCGCACGGCAGCTGAACCTGCAAGGCGTGACTCTCTTTGCGCAAGACTGGGGGGGACTGATCGGGCTACGCATGGTGGCGGCGGATCAAGATCGTTATGCGCGGATCATGCTGTCCAATACGGGCTTGCCGGCCGCCGGAGGATTGCGGGGGTGGATCGGCTATCCCTTGATTCAATTCCAAGTCTGGCGGGAGGGAAAGCCCGAAACCGTCGACGACAATGGCGAGTTTCGCTTCACGCGCTGGATCGCATTCGCAAGACATTCAGAGAATTTCGATCTGCCAACTTTGTTTCAAGGCGCGACAACCCGCACATTATCTGAATGTCTTGCGAATGCGATCCAGCGCGTGAAGCGAAACTCGCCA
>JBCBQS010000109.1:0-9244 GCA_039820085.1 Pseudomonadota bacterium | reverse complement strand
ATATCGTGCCGCTTTTGGTTGGTGATCCTGAAAAGTGTAAAGCGCTGTCAGATACGTTGCTCTTCGACTTCGGTATGTACGTCCAACCGATCAACTATCCGACGGTCCCAAAAGGCACTGAGCGTCTTCGCTTCACACCGGGACCGGTGCATACGGAAGAAATGATGGACGACTTGCTGGCAGCCATCCTTGCAGTTTGGAAACAGCTCGGCCTCGAAGACCGCGCGGCTTAGTTCAAAAACGGGTTCACCAAAAAAGGCACCCTTCAACGAGGGTGCCTTTTTTCAATTTCGGTTGTGACAGATTAGCCGCCGCGTTTGCGCCCGAGGCCAATCTCTTTGGCGAACGCTGACCGCTTCTTGGCATAGTTAGGGGCGACCATAGGATAGTCGCTCGGCAAGCCCCATCGTGAGCGATACTCGTCGGGCGTGAGATCATAGCGAGAGCGCAAATAACGCTTCAGCATTTTCAATTTTCGCCCATCTTCCAGACAAATAATGTGGTCTGGTGTAATCGATTTTGAGATCGGTACAGCCGGGTCGGGACGAGGCGGTTCGACGGGGTCATCCGACGCAAGCTTCGAAACGGTGTCATGCACCGACTTCAGTAAATCGGGCAGTCCTGTGGCCGGAACAGGGTTGTTGGCGACGAAAGACGCAACAATTTCAGTTGTCATCTCCAACAACTCGGCATTCGAGTTTGATGTCATGTGTCAGCTCTTATAGTTATATAGTCGCCGACGCTTTTGGTCAGCTTGTGACCAGTCTAAACATAGAATCGATTGAGAATTCAAGTTCTGCGAGCAGAGATTTGTAGAAATAAAGCTTACGGTTGTGAGATCATTCAGCGCGCAATTGACGACTTGCGGCGCACTCGCTCGGCACGTAAATGGACCTGAAGATCTAGGAATCACCACATGCCCGATACCAGCCAGCCTATCCGTTTCGATACATCCTCGTTTTTCTCAGATACGCTTGAAGCACGCGACGCTGATGTCTTTGCCGCAATTGCGCAAGAACAAACGCGCCAACAGCATCAAATTGAATTGATTGCGTCAGAGAATATCGCCTCACAAGCGGTTCTTGAAGCGCAGGGGACGGTGCTCACAAATAAATACGCCGAAGGATATCCTGGACGCCGCTATTATGGCGGGTGCGAATATGTCGACATTGTCGAAGATTTAGCGCGGGATCGAGCCAAAGCACTGTTCGAGTGCGACTTTGCCAATGTTCAACCAAATTCTGGATCGCAGGCCAATCAAGCGGTGTTCCAATCGCTTCTCAAACCGGGCGATACGATCCTCGGTATGAGCTTGGACGCGGGCGGACATCTTACGCATGGCGCGCGGCCAAACCAGTCTGGAAAATGGTTCAACGCCATTCAGTATGGTGTGCGCGAGGATGATCACTTGATCGATTTCGATCAAGTTGAGGCGCTCGCAAAAGAGCATCAGCCGAAACTGATTATCGCAGGTGGATCTGCTTATCCGCGCCAAATCGAATTTGCAAAGTTCCGCGCCATTGCGGACGCGGTCGGCGCTTTTTTCCTAGTCGACATGGCCCACTTTGCGGGACTGGTCGCCGGCAAAGCGCATCCCAACCCGCTCGATCACTGTCATGTGGCGACGACGACGACCCACAAAACACTTCGCGGTCCGCGCGGCGGCATGATCCTGACCAATGATGCGGACATTGCGAAGAAAGTGAATTCGGCTGTTTTCCCAGGCATACAAGGCGGCCCGCTAATGCATGTTATTGCTGGCAAGGCCGTTGCCTTTGGAGAAGCGCTGACCCCTGAGTTTCGGCAATATGCCGCGGACGTGGTCGACAATGCAAAAGCGATGGCCGCGGCGGCGAAAGAGAGCGGTCTCGATCTCGTTTCGGGCGGCACTGACACGCATGTGGCGCTGATCGACCTGCGTCCCAAAGGCGTGACCGGCCGCGATGCTGAACAGGCCCTCGAACGCGCTTACATCACGTGTAACAAAAACGGCGTTCCATTTGATCCTGAAAAGCCGATGATCACCAGCGGTATCCGCGTCGGATCTCCGGCCGGAACGACCCGTGGGTTTGGGACTGAAGAGTTCACACAAGTCGGTAAGTGGATCGGTGAAGTCGTCGACGCGGTTGCGTCTGGAGACAGTGCGGCAACGGAACAACGTGTTCGCTCAGAAGTTGAGGCGCTCACCGCTAAGTTCCCGATTTATAACGGATTAGGGGCCTAGCAATTTGCGCTGTCCCTTCTGCGGATCTGACAATACGGCGGTAAAAGACAGCCGTCCTGCAGAAGATAATACAGCTGTGCGTCGACGTCGCGGATGCGATAATTGCGGCGCGCGTTTCACTACATTTGAGCGCGTTCAATTGCGCGAAATCATGGTCGTCAAAAGAGATGGGAAACGCGTGCCCTTTGAGCGCGAAAAGCTCGCGCGTGTGATCGGGATTGCTTTGCGAAAACGCCCCGTCTCAACTGAGCAGATCGAACAAATCGTCTCCGGAATCGCACGCAAACTCGAAAGCAGCGGTGAGATCGAAGTGGCATCACAAGACATTGGCGAGCTGGCAATGGAAAGCCTGCGTGTGGTCGATCCGGTGGGCTATGTGCGCTATGCGAGCGTCTATCGAGATTTTGATGCTCCGTCAGATTTCGCAGCGTTTATCGAGCAGTCCGAATTGGACGAGGACTAGCTTTTGGCGCGCCCTCACGTCACGCTTAAAATCGCCACCAGCATGGATGGTCGCATCGCGCTGTCAAATGGCGTCAGCCAATGGATTACGGGCAGTGAGAGCCGCGCGCGTGTCCATAAGATGCGCGCGGACCATGATGCGGTCCTGGTCGGGATCGGAACCGTATTGGCCGATGATCCGCTTCTGACCGCCCGAACGGTGCCACCGCCACCGAAGCAACCCGTTCGTATCGTTGCTGATAGTACGCTTCGAACCCCAGCGCACGCGCGCCTTCTGTCATCTCAAGGACTTGGAAAAGTCGTCCTCGCGACCGCGCAGGACGCGAAAGGGTACGGTCCGGAATCGCTATCGCCGGAACCGGAACTATGGAAGGTGCCGGGCGCGGATGGGCGAGTCTCGCCCGCCCGTTTGCTTGACCGATGTGCGGTTGAGGGTCTCTCAAAAGTCTTTCTCGAAGGGGGCGGGCAATTGGCCGCGAGTTTCATCAAGGCGGGCTTTGTCGACACGATTGAATGGTTCCGTGCCCCAATTCTCATCGGTGGGGATGGCTTGCCTGCCGTCGCGGCTTTGGGGCTTTCAGAGATGTCAGATGCGCCGCGATGGCGCACTGCCGCCACGGCACGGATTGGGGATGACACATTGGAGACTTATGTTAGGGCCTAAGCTCGACAGGAGGGCTCCATGTTTACAGGTCTCGTCACGGACATTGGGACGATCCGAAAAGCGGAAGATCGCAATGGTTTGCGCCGGTTTGAAGTTGAATGCGGCTATCCCGCAGACTCAATCGAGATGGGCGCTTCTATCATGCATGCAGGCGTTTGCCTGACGGTCGTAGACTTTGGTGCCGTCGGTGAAGGAAGCTGGTTTGCGGTCGAGGCTGTTCCCGAGACGCTCTCACTAACGGTGCTGGGTGAATGGGCGGAAGGCAGCGAGGTTAATCTCGAGCAGAGCCTCAAACTTGGCCAGGAGCTTGGCGGACATTTTGTCTTTGGTCATGTCGATGGCGTTGGTGAGGTGGTTTCTGTCGACCCTGAAGGTCAAAGCTACCGCATCACGATCCGTCCGCCAGCCGACATTGCCAAATACTTCGCCAAAAAGGGCTCGGCTGCGATTAACGGTGTGTCCCTTACGGTTGCTGATGCGCTACCTAACGGCGACTTCCAAGTCGCGATCATCCCTCACACGTGGGAAGTTACGACGCTGCGCGAATTACAGCCCGGCTCACATGTGAACCTTGAGATCGACATGCTGGCGCGTTACGTGGCGCGGATGATTGGCGTGGATGCCCCGACGCCGCACGACCCTGAAGGAGCGAAGGATGGCTGAAGACTTTTCAGGCGCAATATCCAGCATCGATGAAATCATCGAAGATGCTCGCAACGGGAAGATGTACATTCTGGTCGATGCCGAAGACCGCGAAAACGAAGGCGATCTGATTATCCCGGCCAGTTTCGCGACGCCAGAGGCGGTCAACTTTATGGCCAAGTATGGCCGAGGCCTCATCTGCCTGGCGATGACCGGCGAGCGCGGACGAGCGCTCAACTTAGACATGATGGCGCGCGAAAACCGCGAAAGCATGGGCACAGCCTTCACCGTCTCGATTGAAGCAAAAGAGGGCGTCACGACCGGCATTTCCGCGCACGATCGTAGCCATACGGTTCAAGTTGCCATCGATCCGATGTGCGACGCCGATGATATCGTCTCTCCCGGTCACGTGTTCCCGTTGATTGCCAAAGATGGCGGTACGCTGGTGCGGGCGGGGCATACGGAAGCGGCCGTCGATATTTCGCGCATGGCCGGGCTTTATCCGGCTGGCGTCATCTGTGAGATTATGAACGATGATGGCAGCATGGCACGGCTGCCTGAACTGGTCTCATTTGCGCAATTGCACGGAATGAAGATTGGGACCATTGCCGATTTGATCGAGTATCGCCGCAAGCATGATCGCTATCTTGAGCGCCGCGTCGAAGCACCGCTTGAGAGCCAATATGGTGACGGCTTCAAGACGGTTCTCTTTCGCAATGCCATCGACAATAGTGAGCACATCGCCATCGTGCACGGCGACATCGCCGTAGACAGCACAACGATTGTCCGCGTTCACCGCACTGACGTGCTTGCTGATATTCTCGGTGAAAAAGGTCCGCGCGAGGGCTTGGTCGAGCGCGCCATGAAGGTCATCGCGGATGCGGAAGCGCCGGGCGTTGTTGTTTTCGTCAATACGATGCGCCCGAACGCTTTGGCCGAACGTCTGGGGATGAAGACATCCGACCCGAAAGATACCCACGCCCCGTTGCGTGAGTATGGCGTCGGCGCACAAATCTTGCGCGAACTTGGCGTTCGGAAAATGATCTATCTTTCTGACACGGAACCGACCCGCGTTGCTGGCTTGGACGGCTATGGCTTGTCCATTGAAGGCTGGCAGCCGCTTTCTGATAAGGACGTTGACTAATGGCTATCCATCGCATTCTGATTGTGAATTCACCCTACTATGCGCACATCTCCGAAGAGCTCGAAAAAGGCGCGCGTGAAGCTTTGGACGCGGCAGAAGATCAGTGTGAAGTAGAGACCATTATGGTCCCAGGCGCGTTTGAAGTTCCGGGTGCCATTGCAATGGCAGCCGACAGTGCGCGATATGACGGCTACATTGCGCTGGGCTGCGTCATACGTGGTGAGACCAGTCACTATGACTATGTTTGCGGAGAGAGCGCGCGTGGCTTGATGTATCTCTCCACTGATCGTCGATTGGCGATTGGCTATGGCATCCTGACAGTTGAGAATGAAGCCCAAGCCTTGGCGCGCGCCGAGCGAGCTCAGGGCAATAAAGGCCGCGACGCAGCGATCGCTTGCCTCGAGATGCTGAAATTGCGGAAGAAATTTGTGCGTTAGTGGTATGCGTTCCCCTCATCCTGAGCGAAGTCGAAGGATGAATCGGGCAAACGCCATCGAAAAGATCGCAGCAAAACAGATTATTCCCAATAGCCTTTTGCCACGCCAAGTGGCATGGACGCGCGATGAGCGAACAGAAACTCCCATTTGAAGTGCTCCGGGCGCGGCGCGCCGGCGCACGCCTGGCGGCGGTTCAAGCGCTGTATCAAATGGAGCAGACCGGTCAGAGCGGCAAAGCTGCCATTCGAGATCTGATGGATGATCGGCTCGGTTTGGGGCCGGACGAAGACCCTGTCGAAGAGGCTGATCCCGATCTGTTCAAATCGATCGTCAATGCCATGATTGAGCATCAAACGACGGTCGATACGGCGATCCTCGCAAGGCTTTCCAAAGGGTGGAAATTATCGCGATTGGATTCCACGACGCGTTCAATTCTGCGGGCTGCGACGGCTGAATTGGTCGCACATCAAGAGCTGTCACGGCGAATTTTACTCGATGAGTATGTGTCTCTTGCTCATGATTTCTTCGACAAGACCGAGGCAAATTTTGTGAATGCCGTACTCGACAATGTCTCTAGAGACTTGCGGCCAGAGGAAGCGTAAGGTCTAGCGCCCGTTCGGAGGCAAGATGAACGAGTCTGATTGGATCCAACGCTATATCGCCCCGCTCGTGACCGCGCCGGGTGCGGTTGGTCTGACCGATGATGTGGCGATGCTCTCGGGTTCAGGCACATTGATCGCGACGATGGACACGTTGGTGGAAGGCGTCCATTTTCTCGCGTCTGACTCGCTGCGCACAGTTGGCCGCAAATTGGTTCGGGTGAATGTCTCCGATATTATCGCGAAAGGCGCGGAACCGGTTGAAGCACTTCTATCGATTGCTTGGCCAAAGGGGCGCAGTGAAGGCGCCTTCGTGCAATTTATTGAAGGGCTGGCACACGACCTCAAAACATATAAAATTTCGCTCATCGGGGGCGATTTGGTGCGGACCGACGGCCCGCTCACGGTGACGTTGACGCTGACAGGTCAATGTTTGAGGGGCGAACCAGTGAGGCGATCGGGCGGGCAGGCCGGTCAATCTCTTTGGATAAGCGATGAGATTGGCTGGGGTGGCGCCGGATTAAAAGCGGCCAAATCAGGCCAAGATGAACGCGTTGCCAACCGCTATCGCGTTCCAAAAATTGGCAATCAGGATACTTCGCGAACGATTGCGGGGGTCGCGCATGCCAGTCTCGATGTGTCAGATGGCTTGTTTATCGACGTTATGCGCCTCGCCTCAGCGTCTGGATGCGGCGCGCTGATTGAACTCGAAACCGTGCCTCTAGCGGAACCGACGGACCATCTGGAAGCGATTTTCGAGCAATGCACCGCTGGCGACGATTACTGCGTCCTTATGAGTGCGCCAGAAAACATTGCTGTTCCGGGCTTCAAATGCATCGGAAAACTAACCGAATCATTGGATTTGACGCTTACTTTGCAAGGTCGCTCAGTTAACCCTCCATCAATACTTGGGTTTGAGCATAGCCTGTAAAGTAGAGTTCTTATTCGCGTGCTGTGCGATAGTCCTTGCGCACGAGCTATGGCTGTTGCAGTCATAGCGCCACTAACACAAATTTTCGGGGCGATGGGTGTTCCGTAGATATTCAGGGAGGTAGGGCATTATGACCCTTTGGTTTTGGATAGCCTTGGTTGCGGCTGTGCTCGCAATTGGCTTTGGATGGCTGCAGAGCCAATCCATTATGAAAGCAGATGCGGGCAATGACCGCATGAAAGAGATCGCAGCGGCGATCCAAGAGGGCGCAAACGCGTACTTGAGTCGTCAGTATCGGACCATTGCGATGGTTGGCGTGGTCGTGACGATCATTCTCTTCCCGCTTCTCGGATGGCAAGCGGCGCTTGGCTTCGTCATTGGCGCGGTTTTGTCTGGCGCGGCAGGCTTTATCGGTATGAAAGTTTCGGTTCAGGCCAACGTTAGAACCACGCAAGCTGCGAGCCAGTCGCTCCAAGATGGCCTGTCTATGGCGTTTAAATCGGGCGCTGTGACCGGACTGCTTGTGGTTGGGCTCGCGCTGCTTGGCGTCGTTGCCTATTATGGCCTTTTGGTCGGCGCACTCGGATATGATGAAGGCAGCCGCAAAGTGGTCGACGGCCTCGTTGCTCTCGGCTTTGGTGCCTCATTGATCTCCATCTTTGCGCGTCTTGGCGGGGGTATTTTCACCAAGGGCGCCGACGTTGGCGGCGACATGGTTGGTAAAGTCGAAGCCGGCATTCCTGAGGATGATCCGCGCAACGCGGCGACGATTGCCGACAATGTCGGTGACAATGTCGGTGACTGCGCAGGTATGGCCGCAGACCTGTTTGAAACCTATGCGGTAACGATTGTTGCGACCATGGTTTTGAGTGCGATCTATTTCGCTGGCACGAGCTATCTTGGCAGCATTCTGCTGTTTCCGTTGGCGATTTGTGCGGTGTGTATCGTCGCATCGGTTATCGGCACGTTTTTCGTACGCCTCAGCCAGGGCTCCACAAACATTATGTGGGCGCTCTATAAGGGCTTGATCGTTACCGGCATTTTGACGGTGGTGGGTCTCGCGATTGCGGTTCAATATGCCCTGCCAAACGGGTTCGGAGAGCTTGAGGGTGCAGGCGCTGCATTAGGACTGCTGGACGCGGACGGTACAAGCGCGGCCATGGTGACAGGTATGGACCTGTTCCTTTGCGGCGTTGCAGGCCTGGTTGTAACGGCTCTGATTGTTGTGATCACAGAATACTATACCGGCACAGAGTATCGCCCGGTGAAGTCCGTCGCAGAAGCCTCTGCGTCAGGGCATGGTACCAATGTAATCCAAGGTCTCGCTGTTTCTCTTGAATCCACGGCGCTGCCAGCGATTACCATTATTGCCGGCATCATTCTCACCTTTAACTTCGCTGGTCTGTTCGGGATTGCAATTGCAACCACGACCATGTTGGCGCTTGCGGGGATGATTGTAGCGCTCGACGCATTTGGTCCAGTGACCGACAATGCGGGCGGTATTGCGGAAATGGCAGAACTGCCAAGCAGCGTGCGCGACACCACAGACGCGCTGGATGCAGTCGGGAACACAACCAAAGCGGTGACCAAAGGCTATGCGATTGGATCTGCCGGTCTCGGCGCACTGGTGCTGTTCGCGGCCTACAATGAAGACTTGAAGTACTTCGCGGCCAATGCGGCTGAGGGCAGCTTCTTTGATGGAATTGGAGTTGTGAACTTCTCCATTGCGAACCCTTATGTTGTGGTCGGTCTATTGTTCGGCGGGCTTCTGCCATTCTTGTTCGGCGGAATGTCGATGATGGCCGTCGGGCGTGCAGCCCAAGCGGTTGTGGAAGAGGTGCGCAGCCAGTTCCGCAATGATCCAGGCATCATGGCGGGTACCTCGAAGCCAAATTACGGCAAAGCCGTCGATATTTTGACCTCTGCAGCGATCAAAGAGATGATCGTACCGTCGCTTCTGCCCGTCTTGTCACCGATCGTTCTGTTCTTGCTGATCTGGCTCATCGCGGGTCCATCTGCGGCACTTGCAGCGGTTGGCGCAATGTTGCTCGGTGTAATTGTGACCGGCCTGTTCGTTGCCATCTTCGATGTACTTTTTGGCATTGTCCCAAGCCCCGCCGCCGGACGTCATCGAAATCGCA
>JBCBQS010000108.1:0-9348 GCA_039820085.1 Pseudomonadota bacterium | reverse complement strand
GTTGCCTTCCTCATTATAGAAAGGAATCAACACACTTAGGTCTGGCGTGCTCATTTCTCCGCCTCGATGCGGGCGGCGAGTGCTTCGATCCGTGCTGCCGTCTCGCTTAAAGCTTGCGCGGCACGCTCAATGTCAGGTCCAGCGGCAGCCGCTTGCGCCCGATGCGAGGCATCAAGCTCATCGAGTAAAGCGAGCGCCGCGATTAACAACAAACGATCGTCGCCAATATTACCGACCGCATTTGAGATGTCCTGCACACGCGCATCCAACTGCCGCGACAAGGCAACCAAACGCTCTTCTTGGCCCGGCGCACAGGCGACCGAGTAATTTCGGTTTCGGATGCGAATATCCGCCTTAGCCATTACTTCTGCCCCTCACGCCCAAGCGCAGCGCGAACTTCAGCGATGGCTGCTCCGAGGGCTTCAGAGGCTTCATCCGCGAGCGCTTGCAGTTCTTTCTCGCGCGCCAATGACTCGTCTAACTGCTCCGCCAAACGGGCGCGATCTTCGACCATTGCCGACAATTCCTGTCGTAGCAGTGTCGGATCCCCTGATCGGTCAAAGAGCGACTCAACAGCCCCTTCCAGGCGATTGAGGGCTTTGTCCAATCGAGTTGCCGCAGATTCTATGACGCTCATAGTTCCTCGTTTGCGCTTATTACACTGAAAACTCAATAGTCACGGATAGTAAGTCTTGACAGCAGTGACCACGCTCTTCATTCCCCGGACGAAATGAATACAGGGATCCAGGAATGACGGTTTCTACCCGAGATATGGCAAATGCCATTCGCGCCCTTTCCATTGACGCCATCGAAAAAGCCAAATCTGGACATGTCGGACTCCCGCTCGGCATGGCGGATGCTGCGACCGTTTTGTTCACCGAATTTATCAAGCATAATCCGGCCGATCCCGCTTGGGCAGACCGTGACCGGTTTGTGTTATCCGCAGGCCATGGCTCGATGTTGGTCTATTCGCTGTTACACCTCACCGGATATCAAAGCGTCAGCTTGGAAGACATCCAAAACTTCCGCCAGCTTGGACGGCCCACCGCAGGCCACCCTGAAAACTTCATCACGCCAGGCGTTGAAACGACGACGGGTCCGCTCGGGCAAGGCATTACAACCGCGGTCGGAATGGCGATCGCTGAGCGTCATTTGAATGCGCGCTTTGGCGATGATCTTGTGAACCACAAGACCTATGTGGTCGCCGGGGATGGCTGCCTGATGGAAGGCATCAGCCAAGAAGCGATTTCCCTTGCCGGACACATGAAGCTGTCCAATCTAATCGTGCTGTTTGACGACAATGCTGTGACCATTGATGGCGGCACCGACATGGCTGACAGCACTGACCAATGCATGCGTTTTGAGGCCTCTGGCTGGGTCACCCGCAAGGTCGATGGCCATGATGCTGGAGATGTCGAAGCAGCCCTGGCTTGGGCGCAAGATCAAGACAGGCCAGTGATGCTGGCGGTCAAAACAATCATTGGCTATGGCGCAAAACGCGCGGGCACGGGCTCAGCGCATGGCGGCCCCTATGGCGAAGAAGAGGTTGCAACCGTTCGTGAGAATATCGGTTGGCCGCACGCGCCGTTTGACGTTCCATCCGACATTGCGGCGGCGTGGCGGGATGCAGGCACACGCTCAGCTGGAGACTATGCGGCCTGGCAAGCGCGCTTAGATGCAGCAAACGCCAAAGCTGACTTTGAAGCGGCGATCGCGGGTGCGCTCCCTGAAAATTTGTCCGAGCTCGTAAACGCCCATAAAAAAGCGGTCGTCGAGAGCGGAAAAGATGATGCCACGCGAAAATGGTCGGGCGCGGTGCTCGAACCCCTGACGGCGGCCATTCCCGAAATGATCGGTGGATCTGCGGACCTTACCGGCTCCAATAATACCAAGACCAGCCACACAGAGGTTTTGTCTCCAGCCAATTGGGGCGGGCGATATGTCCACTATGGTGTCCGCGAGCATGCGATGGCTGCGGTGATGAATGGTATGGCGCTGCATGGCGGGGTCATTCCCTATTCTGGCACCTTCTTAGTTTTCGCTGACTATTCCCGCGCTGCGATCCGCCTTGGCGCTTTGATGGGGGAGCGCGTGGTTCATGTCATGACGCATGACTCCATCGGCCTGGGTGAAGATGGCCCCACCCACCAACCGGTCGAGCATGTCGCCAGCCTTCGCGCGATGCCGAACATGACCGTCTTCCGCCCCGCCGATGGGGTCGAGGCCGCCGAGTGCTGGGAACTGGCTCTGCGCAAAAACACCGGCCCCAGCACCCTGGCGCTGACCCGCCAGACCGTGAAATCAGCCCGCAAAACCCACACGGATGAGAATCTCTCCGCCAAAGGCGCTTACGTCCTGTCGGATGCGGCAGACGCACAAGCTGTATTGCTTGCGACCGGTTCTGAAGTTGAAATCGCTATGGAGGCCCAAGCGGCACTCGCCGACAAAGGTATCCCTGTGCGGGTGGTCTCCGTTCCGAGCATGGACCTGTTTGATCAGCAATCCGAAAGCTACCAAACCGAAACGCTTGGCGGTGATTTGCCAAAGATCGCCGTCGAAGCGGGCGTGCGATTTGGGTGGGATCGTTGGATCGGCGCTGAGGGTGGGTTTGTCGGGATGAGCTCGTTTGGCGCGTCTGCGCCCTACCAAGATCTCTATAAGCACTTCAACATTACTGCCGACGCCGTTATCGCTGAAGTCGAAAAGCGAATCTAATTCAGAGCTTGCGACACCTGCGGAATGAGGCGACTGGGCCAAACACAGAGCTCAATCTGCTTTGATCGCGACTTCGGCTTATCTGGGTCAGACATATAAGCACTGAGAACGTCCAGCGCGGTCTCATCGATAGCTTGCTGCTGCGGGCTTCGTTGCACTTGATCGAGCGCGTGACGACCGCTGCATCGGTTGAAATCAATGTAAGCAATGTCACTGACACTGCCAGCTTTAGCGACCCTGCGCAAAGAGGCGCGGAACCGGTCTTCCGAGACACTCATGGATGCGGGCCATCCAGGACCAAATGGGACCGCGACCCATGTCGATATCAATCCATCGGCGCGATCCGAATTGAGGGTCTTGAGTTCATAGATCATCCCTCTCCGTCTCGGAATGGCGCGCACAGAGACATTCGGGTTGCGCTCCAGTCGATCGCGCCATCGTTCGATCATTTGATCGCGTATTCGCCAAGCCGTGTGCTGATCTCCGACCGTCGCAAAGGCTGAAATTGCATAAAAGTTGGCAAGCACATTGGTCATCCGTCCCGCGTCGCGAAAGTGCTGAACAGCAAGGGAAACATCACCTAGGTCAACGGCGGCCGTACCGGCGACACGAAAAGCCTCAAAGCGCTCTGGACGCATTGGGCATGCGTCGAGGAACCCGCTGGTTACATCGAGAATATAGTCCGGGCTCTGCTCCATGTCTGGATCATTCAACGCCTGGTGCCAGTCATCGACATCGCGCAGTGTACAGGTTTGTCCTTCAGCAACCGAAATTGCGCTCAAAGCAACAATTGTGGTTACGGTTGTCGCGATAAGTGCGCTTAGGATACGCCGCTTGCGTCGACTGATCTGGTAACGTCCGCCCATAAAACAGCACGCTGCAAGGCTGATGCCGACTTAGGCCAGGAACACCCGCTCGAACGCCCAATAGGCGCCAATAAGCCCGATCAAGCCACTTGCTGGCCAAACCAAAGCCGCTCTGTATAAAGGCTCTGAGACCCGATGGCGCAGTCGCCAAACCAGCAATGCTGCCAGCGCCACGACACTCAATTGTCCGACCTCAACGCCGATATTGAAACCAATCAGGGCGCTCCAAAATTGTCCCTCTGGTAGCCCTAATGAGCCGAAGAATCCGGCAAATCCCATCCCGTGGATCAGACCAAATCCAAATACAATAAATGGCCGCCAACGCGTCATCTCCTTAAAGACGAGATTCTCGATCGCGACAAAGGCGATGGTCGCGGCAATCAAAGGCTCGACGATGCTCGCAGGCGGCGCAAACACGCCCGATGCGACCATGCCAAGCGTGATGGTATGAGCGACCGTAAAGGCTGAAATCTGGATCAAGAGCGCGCGCAATTTTCGAGTCGAAAAGAAAATCGCGAGCACAAATAGAATATGGTCCAACCCGCCGGGAAGAATATGGCGAATGCCAATTTCGATATAGAGCGCAAAGGTTTCGAGCACTGGGCGGTCAAAGTCGATGGTCTCTGTTGCCATAAACTGCGATCCCGACGGATCATCGCTCCTGCGGTCCATCTCTTGGAGCGCGCGGCATAAGGCCGGATCCATCCCGCCATCGGCGGTACAAAACTCATCCTCAGGATGCGCGACAGCCTCTGGGATGAGCGCCAGTCCGAGACACAAACACAGACAAATAATCCGAAACCAGGTCATGATTGGCTGTCTTAAATGCGGCAGAGCGTTTCCTGAAGACCCGTGACGCAGGTGATCGTGGCTCAGTCCGATACGGTCATGATCGCGGCGAGGTCACCCGACCCAGCGCAGAAGAAACGCGTTAGAAAGTCCTATTCATTCCGGAAAAATGTTATAGTGTGTCACGCACCCTGGACATCTTCCCCGCCCTCTTAACCTGTCAAACAAATGCAGGAGTCTTTTATGTCTCGATCTTCGCTTCTTATCGCTGCCAGCGCCATTGTTCTGGCCGCTTGCCAACCTGCTGCTGACGCGCCGCAAGATATTGTCGCAGAAGCACCGCCTGTGGAGTCAGCGGAGACAGCTGTCGAAGAGACCGTCGCCGAAGTCGAAGAGACGGTCGCTGAAACCGTCGAAACCGCTATGGCCGAGCCGGAGGCCGCCATTGAAGACGTTGCTGCCGATGCGACGCCAGTCGAGGCGCCAATAATGGACGCCGACGATGAGAGCGATCATTCGCACAGCGATGACGAGCATAGCCATGATGAAGATCACAGTCATGACGAGGCCCATGATCACGATGATGACCATGATCATTCGCATGACGAAGACGCTCATGACCACGCGGATGGGGAAGATCACGACCATGCTGGGGGTGAAGCCCACGTTCATGGCCTATCGGAGCTTGCCGCCAGTCTCGAGGGGGAAACGCTTTCGGTCAGCATTGAGGGCGCGATGGCAAATTTCGATCTAGATGAAACGCTGCGCACGCTCGATGACACAACACCGTATTCGACGGGAACAGTCGACATTGTGGGCGGTGATTGCACGATGTCAGCCAGTGATGTCAGCATCCGCCCGATCAGCACACACGGAAATCTTATCGTCGATCTGACCTATACGTGCGCGGCGCCCGGCAGCATCGAAGCGATTAATGTCACAGGGTTCGAGAGCTTTGCCGGTTTTGAGCAGGTCAATGCCGTCTTTTTGACGGAAACCGGGCAGGTCGCTGAAACCTTGACCGAGAGCGATACCCGCCTAGACCTCAGCTAAATGACTGCACCGATTGTTCGTCTAACTGACCTGCAGTTCGCATGGCCAGGACAGCCCCAATTGTTGGACGTTCGTGCGTTCGAGTTGGCCGCGAAAGAGCGCTTGTTTTTGCGCGGGCCCAGCGGATCGGGCAAATCGACATTGCTCGGCTTGATCGCTGGCGTCTTGGAAAGTCAGTCGGGTCGAATCAACGTCCTCGATCATGACATGAGCCGCTTAAGTGGCAGCAGGCGCGATCAAATCCGAGCTGATCATCTTGGCGTCATTTTTCAGATGTTTAATTTGGTGCCGTATCTCTCTGTCGTGCAAAATGTTGTTCTACCTTGCCGGTTCTCAAAGCGTCGAATGCAAGAAACCCTACAGGCGGGCGGCGCTGAAGCAGAAGCGAAACGATTGCTGGCGCGATTAGGGCTGGAGGATGAAACGCTCTTGGCTCGCAAAGTGACCGAGCTGTCGGTTGGTCAACAGCAACGGGTCGCAGCGGCGCGCGCATTGATTGGCGGGCCTGCCCTCATTATCGCGGACGAGCCCACCTCTGCGCTAGACGCCGATAGCCGCGACCGCTTCATAGAACTTTTGAGCGATGAGGCGAAGGCGACCGGCGCGGCTCTACTCTTTGTCAGCCATGATGCGGGCCTCGCACCCTTGTTCGATCGCGCGCTGGATTTGGCGGATATCAATGTACACGCAATGACGATGGGGGCCGCATAATGGGTGTCTCTATTCTCGGACTTGCGTGGCGCAGCTTGATGAATCGACGTGTTTCAGCCTTTCTCACGGTGATTGCGATTGCGCTGTCCGTGGCTTTGTTCTTGGGCGTCGAGAAAGCCCGAAACGCAGCGAAATCCGGCTTTGATAATACGATTTCTGGCACCGAACTTATCGTTGGCGCGCCGTCCGGCCAAATCAATCTCCTGCTTTATTCCGTTTTTCGTTTGGGCAATGCGACGGCTGAGATCTCGTGGCGCGCGTATCAGGAAATCGATCGCCGTGAGGATGTCGCCTGGACCGTTCCCGTTTCGCTCGGCGACAGCCATCGCGGCTATCGCGTCCTCGGCACCAATATCGGCTATTTCGAGCATTATAAATATGGCCAGCGACAATCCCTAACGTTCGCGGAAGGTCAGCCTTTTAATGATTTGTTTGATGCCGTCATCGGCGCAGACGTGGCGCGCAAGCTCGGCTATTCGATCGACACGCCTTTAATCCTAACGCACGGAATTGGTGCCAGCGGCCTCACCGATCATGATGATCGCCCGTTTCGCGTCGCTGGCATTTTGCGCCCAACCGGGACACCTGTGGATCAAACCATCCATGTTTCACTCGAAGCGATCACAGCGATCCATGTTGGATGGGAAACCGGCGCACGAAACCCGCTAACAGATTCCATTACTGAAGAGATGATCCGCAGTTTTGATTTAACCCCGCGGACAATCACTGCGCTATTTGTCGGATTGGAGAACCGCGCCACTGTCCTGCGCACACGCCGCGATATCAATACGAATTTGTCGGAACCTTTGCTTGCAATCATTCCCGGACAAGCCCTTGCCGAACTTTGGCAAGTTATGGGAACGGCAGAGCGCGTTCTGCTCGCTATTTCAGGCTTCGTCATTGCGGTTGGTCTGGTCTCGATCCTGACCTCTATCCTGACCAGCTTGAACGAACGCCGCCGTGAAATGTCGATCCTGCGCGCCACAGGGGCCCGGCCGGGACATATCTTCGCGCTTCTCATTGCAGAGGCGACGGTTCTCGGCTTGGTCGGCGCCGTCTTGGGCGCGGTTCTGATCCAAGCGATCTTTGCTGTCGCCGCACCGATCTTATCGGCTCAGTATGGCGTTGCCTTAATCGGGACAGGTCCTGGTCTTGTCGATCTCTACACCATTGCAGCCGTGACGCTTGCTGCCTTGTTCTTAGGGATTTGGCCTGCGATTACGGCGCTAAGACGATCGCTTTCAGATGGCCTGACGGTAAAGGTCTGATCGCAGGCGTGATAGACGACTAGTCGGAAACGAAGATCGCGACTAAGTATGAGCCTATGATGAGACAGGCTTTAATCACTTTTGCCATTTTTGGGATGTTGGCGGCGTGCGCGCCGACTGAGACGGAAATGGCGACCGTCTCAGAAACCGAAACTCCGACACGCGAGACGCAGGCGCGCGAGCGTGAACAAGCCGCCGCAGACCGACGGGCCGCAATTGAAGACCGCATCGCCGGTCTAGCGGCGCGCGGCATCCGCGAAATTAGCTGGGAAGAATTATTGCCAGAAGGCGAGGAAGAGCGCCTGGCTCAACTCTATCAGCAACAAATGGCCATTCTGTATGCGGGCGGACCGATCGCAGAAGGGTCACCGGCGGATCAAATGATCCAAATCGGAACGTTCAATACTGTCACAGAGCTGGATGAGCAAAAAGTCCGAATTCCCGGCTATACGGTTCCGTTCGAGTTTGGCGCCAATGCCGAGATTCGGGAATTCTTACTCGTGCCCTATTACGGCGCCTGCCTTCACGCCCCGCCGCCGCCCCCCAACCAGACCGTATTCGCGATCACTGAAACACCCATCAAGTTGCGGAACCTTGCACAAGCGGTCTGGATCGAAGGAACGTTGCACACCGAAATCCAAGAGTCTGAGTTGGCCGATGCGGCGTACACAATTCGTGTCGACCGGGTTGAGACGTACGAATACTAAACGTCAAAGCGCGCGACGATACAGCTCTGGTCGAAGTTCGCTCCAACCTTTATGAGTGCGGCGATAACGTTGAAAGGCGCCCTATATGGCCAATTTTCTTACAATCGCGCTCTATCTTGCGATCGCCGCTTTGGTCGTCATCTTAGCGATGGGCTTGATCAATCTCTTGAAAACAGACGACGGGCAGCGGAGCCGCTCAAACCAATTGATGCGAATGCGGGTGATCGCCCAAGCCGTGGTGATCGGGATCTTAGTTCTGCTTGGCATCGTTCTCGGCTCGATCAACATATTCTGAGGCCAAGATGGTCAAATTAGATAAGATCTACACACGCACTGGCGACCGGGGAAAGACTCGTCTTTCGACGGGTGAGCCGGTCAATAAATGGCATCCAAGAGTTGTCGCATATGGCACCATAGATGAGACGAATGCCGCCCTTGGCATCGCCGCATTGAGCGCTAAAGACGATATGCTCGCGGCTATTCGGCGGGTTCAGAATGACCTATTCGATCTCGGCGCGGATCTTGCCACGCCTGATCGCGGCAAAAAGCTGGAATGGGAGCCACTTCGGATCGTCCAGTCACAAGTCGATCGATTGGAATCTGAAATTGATGCGATGAATGTTCATTTGGCCCCGCTGGACAGTTTTATCCTGCCAGGCGGCAGCCCGTTAGCGGCTCAGTTTCATGTCGCTCGCACCTTGTGTCGGCGCGCCGAACGCCAAATCGCTGAGCTCAGCGCGCTGGACAAAGAGACCGTCAGTCCGCAAGCGCTCGCCTATGCCAATCGGTTATCAGACTGGTTGTTTGTCGCCGGGCGAATTGCCAATGAAAATGGCGCCAATGACGTCAAATGGGTGCCTGGCGCGAACCGTTAACCGCTATTGAAGTGCCCATAAATGCGCTCAGCCATCGCAGCCGAGACGCCATCCACTTGTTTCAGATCTGCAAGCTTCGCCCGCGCGACCCCGCGCGCAGACCCAAAATACTGCAACAAAGCTTTCTTGCGCGCCGGGCCAATGCCTTCAATTTCATCAAGCGGGTTCTTGCGAATGTCAGCGCTTCGTTTAGCGCGATGGGCCCCAATCGCCCACCGGTGCGCTTCGTCTCGCAACCGCTGCAAGTAGAACAGGACCGGGGCGTTTTCCGGCATTCGGAACGGCGCGCGCCCGGGTTGAAAGAATTGTTCGCGGCCGGCATTTCGTTCAACGCCCTTCGCGATCGAAACCAGGGTCACATCCG
>JBCBQS010000107.1:0-9354 GCA_039820085.1 Pseudomonadota bacterium | reverse complement strand
GCCTGACGATATCGCCTATGCGGTTCTGTATCTCGCCAGCGACGAGAGTAAGCTTGTGACCGGGATCGAACTAAAAGTCGATGGCGGCATTAGCGCGATGTAGCACTTGCCAATCATATTTGTTCATGTAATGTTCCGTCCTCAATATGGAGGTTGGAATGATCGGTTATGTAACACTCGGAACGGAAGACATTGCGCGTGGCGCAGTTTTTTATGACGCCATCGCCAAAGTCCTGGGCTTTGGCCGAATGATGGATGAAGAGACGTTTATTGCCTGGGGGGATTTCGAAGGACCGGGAGCGGGCTTATCGATTACCAAACCGTTTGATGGCAATTCGGCGAGTGTCGGCAATGGCACGATGGTCGCGCTGAACGCTAAGGACCCCGCGCAAGTCGACGAGGTCTATGCGATGGCGATCGCACAAGGTGGAACCTGCGAAGGCAAACCTGGAGATCGTGGCGGCGGGTTCTATGCCGCGTATTTTCGTGATCTCGACGGCAATAAGTTGAATGCGTTTTGCATGATCGCGGCTGAGTGACGCGAGCTGGTTAGATTGGGCGGCGTGCGACGACGAGAATCGCATAAACGCCTAGGATCGCCATGACCGTAGCGGACGCATAGAGCGGCAGGGGCGGGCCGATCTGATAAAGTGCCGCGCCGAGGAGCGGTCCGAAAATAAATCCGGCTGGCGGCGCGGCGGATAAGAGCGCCGCCGCTGACCCTTGCTCATGACGGTCGACGGACAGGCTCCCGAGGGCGTTGGCGGCTGGAACAGCCAGCGCCGCGCCCGCGCCAACGATCAGGAATGCAATGCAAACGGCCCAAAACGGCATAAGCCAGTTAGCGAGCACATAACCGATGGCAATTAGGATTAATCCCGTTGGCAACATTCCGCGCGGATCCGGTTTTCGCGGTTGCACATAGCCAAACTGAATCACCACCATCATCACGGCTAAGCAGGCAAACGCGATCCCGGCATACAGTACGGTCTGTTCTTCACCCAGGTCGTAGCGATCTTCCAAGAACCAACCCAGGGTCTGCTGGATCATACCGACGGCAACGAAATAGGTGAACAGGAACAGCAAATGCGGAAACACGCGCGGGTCGCGCATCGCCAATGCTGGGGGACGCTGAGCGCTCGGCCGTGTGGGTCGCGATTTGGGCAGAGCAAAGGCAATCAGAACGCCGCATGAAATGCAAAGCACGATCGATCCCCAAAGCGGCACAAGGGCCCCGAAAGGCGCCAACACAGTCGCGCCAGCGGGACCTAGTATCGAGCCGATGCTCATCGCCGCCCCTAACATTCCGAGGCCGGCGGCGCGATTGGTCGCGGTCGTGGCGTCTGTCATCGCCGCCATACTGGCCGGCTGTAGACCTGGCGATAACAGCCCGAACCAGATCCGCACAAAAACGAGCGTGAAAAACATGGTCAGGCCGGTCAACATACCGGCTAAAGCTGCTTCTAAGGCAAATAGGAACGCCATATTTGTGAAGCCCATCGCCATCAGCGAAAAAACCATCACGCGTTTGCGACCAAACCGATCCGCCCAGCGGCCCCATTGCGGGATCATCAGCGCATAGATCGCTGCCGATAGCGTTAGAATGCCTGCGACCTGAACCTCGGTGAGACCGGCTTTTCGGGCAAGCGGTGCAACCACGACAAAATTGATCGTCATACCCGCGCCCATTGCGACGCTGGCAAGCGCGATCATGCTTTGCTGAAACGATGTCAGCGGCCGCAATGGCGTTTCTGTCTGTGCGTCTGTGTCGGCCATGCCCGATCTCCCTGATAAGAGAGTTACGAGCTTTGCTCGGCTCGGCAAGCAGGACCTTGGGGAAGCCTTATTCGTCGCGCGGCCGTGCCAGGCTTTGCAACGCTTGGCTCTTTACAAAGTCTACAGCTGGCGCGAGCTGATCGAGCTGGCTGGCAGCTGTGCCATTTGTGACATGATCAAACGTGATGACGGTGCCGCCGGACTCGTTCGCTTGTAGAGAGATTGTCCAGATCGAAGTGACCGCCAATCCCTGCAGCGGGCCAAAGGGGGCGGAAAGCACCAAAGACTGGTGTGGCTGGGCTAGTAATACTGTGCCATGCCAAACCGATCTACCCGCCCAGTCTTCGCGCCACATCCCACCGGCTTGCGGCTTCAGAGACAGGTTCGCAGAGTCAGCCGAATAAGTGTGGTCCGACAACCACCAGCGATCTGGATGGATGAGACGCTCCCAAGTTTCCACCGGACTGAGCTCTGTTTCAGCTTCAAGCTTGAGTGTGAAATGATCCGGCGTTGAAGTCACGACTTCCGCTTGAGCGAGCGCCGGCATTTTCAGAGTGAAGACTAAACCGACCAAAAAAAGTCTATTTGGCATGACGTTTCCTCTACTCGCTCGACGTGAAGCTTGGGAGCCGATCAATCCATGGCATGGCCGCTTCCAATTCATAGGCAAGGGCCAATAAGAGACTATCATCGCCGCGTTTGCCTGAGAACATGGACCCGATTGGCAACCCATCGTTGCTCCATTGTAGCGGAACGCTCATCGATGCCGCGCCTGAGACATTCATCGGCGCCGTGAAAGCTGCAAAATTTAAAACACTGGCGCGAACGGACTCATAATCGCCGTCAGGAGCCTGTTCGCCGACTTTCGGCGCCACGGTCGATACTGTCGGTGTCAGCAAAACATCAAAGTCGTCGAACCAAGCATGATACTCTGCTTCAAACGCCTGAAGGTAAGCGATTGTCTCAGGCATCTCAGCTTGCCGCGCCAGGAAATCCGCGGCCAGGCTCAGCGTCCAAGGCTCGACGATGTCTGGTCCGATGGGTTTGCCTGAAAAGTCGCTCGCCTGCTGCGCGAAAGTTGCTGCACCCGCCGCCCAATAAAGCAAGAACGCGTCCGTGAATCTTGCGCCGTCTGCTGGCATCGCGAAGTCAATGACCTCGTGACCGAGGTCACGACAGAGCTGGGCGGTCCGTTCAATGCCGGATCGCGTTTCAGCATCAAGCACAGCGTTGGTGATTGGATCGGGTGCGTATGCAATTCTCAAGCGGCGAGCGCTCGCCTCGGTTATGTTTCCTGTGCGCGGGAGATCTGTCTCCAAGTCCACTTCGGCAGCCGCAAAAAGTGCAGCACTATCGCGCACCGTCAGGGTCACCGCGTGATTGACAGAAATGTCGACCGGACCAGAGTCGCGGCTGATCGGCAAAGCCCCGCGGCTCGGTTTCAACCCAAACAGACCGCAGCAGGCTGCCGGAATGCGAATTGAACCACCGCCATCGCTCGCATGTGCAAACGGCACAACGCGCGCCGCAACGAGCGCGGCGGCGCCGCCCGATGAGCCGCCTGGGATTCGGCTGAGATCGTATGGATTCCTTGTCGCGCCTGTAACCAGTGGCTCTGTTGACGAGATAAGCCCCATTTCGGGTGAGGTCGATTTGCCGAGGCTAATCATACCGGCTTTGCGCCAAGCCGCTGCGAATGGCGCATCATCTGGTGCGATATAACCTTGGAAGGCGCGCGATCCATAGAGCGTTTGGTCGCCTTCCCAGTTGAGCAGGTCTTTGATGAATGTTGGCACCCCGCCAAACGATCCTTCGCGCGGGGTCTCCGCCGTCTCCAGCGCTTTGTCATAGGTTTCTGTCGCGATCGCATTGATCATCGGATGCGTTGCTTTCGAGCGCGCGATCGCGTCTTCGGTGAGGGAAAGCGCTGTCGCGCTGCCATTGGCGAGCATTTCAAGCTGCTCCAGGCCGTCTGGAATTGGCTCGGCTGTGTAAGACACCGGGGTCGCCTCAATGGGCGGCGTTTCAGCTTCTATGGGTTCTTCGCTTTCAGTCGTGCCAGGTTCTCCCGCACAGGCGCCCAGAACGCCGATCGCTGTCATTGCGGTTCCCGACTGCAACACGCGTCGCCGATTGATACCTGCCATGTTTCCCTCCATGTATTCTTTTGTCACGACCCTGACGCGCGCTTGCCCGAATGGCAAGTCCATCTTAGGGGTATCACCCGCACTGATAGAGGTCATTCGCCGTGCTTTCGGTCTTGGATTTGTTTCGAGTTGGATTAGGCCCGTCATCCTCTCATACGGTCGGTCCGATGCGCATTGCCAAACGGTTTCTGCGCGAAGCTCGGTCATCCGGGCGATTTGAAAAAATCCATCGTATCGAAGTCGAATTGCAAGGCTCTCTGGCGCTCACGGGTGTCGGACATGGGACCGATAAGGCGGTCATATTAGGGCTGCTCGGCTTTGCCCCTGAAACAGCAGAACCGGATCAAGCCGACGCTGCGTTTCGCGCCGTTTTGCGCAAGAAAACACTGCGTTTGAGTGAGAATCGCGCCATCGACTTCAATCCTCTAACCGATATTCTCTATCACGGGCATATCGTTCCAGATCTGCATCCAAATGGCATGGTCCTACGCTTGTTTGAAGATGGGCCAGGCTCGCGGCCGAGCTTTATGCGGGTCTATTACTCGACCGGGGGCGGGTTCATTGCCTCGGCCCGGCGTTTGTCACGTCCGGCCAAAAATGATGCGATACAAGATCAGACTGGCGGGCCATTTGCGTTCGGGTCAGCCGCGCAGTTGCTCGCGCTATGTGACGCGAACACGATGTCGATCGAAGCGTTAATGCTGGCCAATGAAGACCATAAGCGCCCGCGCGATCAGACGTGCGATCAAATTGACCATGTAACGGATATGATGCTCGCATGTATCGCTCGGGGTTTAGAAACGAGCGGCATTCTGCCCGGGGGCTTGGATGTCAAACGACGAGCGCCAGATCTTTATTTGAAGCTCAAGACGGGCGCGGGTGTAAATGAGCGCGAGGCCTTATTCGATTGGCTGAATGTCTACGCGATGGCCGTGAATGAGGAGAATGCAGCAGGCGGACGGGTTGTGACCGCACCAACAAATGGCGCTGCAGGAATTCTACCGGCTGTCCTCCGTCACTATTGCTGCGACGATGACGGCACGCCGAGCCGAACCAAGGCGCGTCGGTTTTTGCTGGTCGCGGGTGGAATCGGCCTGCTTTACAAACAGCGTGCGTCCATATCGGGCGCCGAAATGGGCTGTCAGGGGGAGGTCGGTGTGGCGTGTTCGATGGCGGCGGGCGGTTTGGCTGCTGTTTGGGGCGCGACGCCTGCTCAATGCCTGTCAGCCGCTGAGATTGGGATGGAGCACAATCTGGGCTTAACTTGCGATCCTGTCGGGGGATTGGTCCAGATTCCTTGTATTGAACGCAATGCGATCGGAACCGTGAAGGCTGTGAACGCCGCACGCTTAGCGCTTCACCAGTCCGGTGTCGGCAAAGTGAGCCTCGACCAGGTGATCGAAACGATGCGCCAAACTGGGCTCGATATGTCGTCCAAATACAAAGAAACGAGTGAAGGTGGGCTCGCGGTCAACGTCGTTGAATGCTGAGTATGACCCATGTTTTTGTTGTCTTGGTGTGTCGTTCTTCGTAATCCAGATGAGAAACCAAAAACAGGAGGTCCGCATGGGCATCTTTAAGGGTACAATTGCAGCGGTTGCCGTACTTGCGATGGGATCTATTACCGCTTGTTCGACAACGGCCACGTCGGCGGCCGCTCGCGCGGACTTATCCACAGACGGCGCTCAAGCCGTCAACAAACTTGTCCGGGAAAATCCTGCGGCAGCAGCGATCTCCAGCCAAGCGCGTGCTGTCTTGGTGTTTCCGTCGATCGTGAAAGCCGGATTAGGCGTCGGTGGCGCTTATGGCGAAGGTGTGCTGCGCCGCGGAGGCACAACAGTTGACTATTATAACTCCTTCACCGGCTCGTGGGGGTTACAGGCGGGTGCGCAATCCTATGGCTATGCCGTCTTTCTGATGAACGAGACGGCAATCGAGTATTTAGATCAGTCAGACGGATGGGAAATTGGTGTCGGCCCCACGGTTGTGGTGGTCAATCAGGGGGTTGCGGAAAACTTGTCGTCCTCGACCCTGCAAGATGACGCATATGCGTTTATCTTCGACCAAAAGGGCCTTATGGCGGGCGTCAGCATTGAAGGAACAAAGGTGAGTCGGATCCAGACGCGCTAGTCTTACCGTTCCGGCATGCCGCACGGTGACGGATTGGACGCGTACGCCGCGCGTGCCACATTTGGTGCATGGATGGATTTGAAGGCAAGACGGCGGGTCGCGCACCCTTGGAATACCCCTTTGGTCAAGATGGCCCCGAGGTCGGTGACACCCTAGAAGTTGCCCCCGGTATTTACTGGGTGCGTATGCCACTTCCGTTTTCGCTGCAGTGGATCAATTTGTGGCTGATCGATGATGGCGCGCGCGGTTGGACGATTGTCGACACTGGAATGCCGTTTGAGGATACCAAGGCGGCCTGGCGAAAGATCTTTGAAGAAAAACTTGATGGCCGCCCGGTTTGGCGCGTGATCGTTACCCACATGCACCCTGACCATATCGGGAACGCAGGATGGCTCAGCCGCAAGTTTCCGGACTCAGAATTTTGGATCAGCCGGCTCGAATATATTTCGTGCCGCATGCTGGTTGCGGATACAGGTCGAAAAGCCCCTGAAGTTGGGATGGAATTTTACCGCCAAGCGGGCTGGAATGGCGACCAAATCGCAAATTATGAAGCCCGCTTTGGCGGCTTTGGTCGCGGCGTATCGAGATTGCCTGATGCCTATTTCCGTTTGGAAGATGGCGACGCCTTTGAGATGGCGGGCGAAGAGTGGATTATCGTCACCGGTCATGGGCACTCGCCCGAGCATAGCTGTTTGTTTTGTCCGGCCCTCAACGTCGTGATTTCGGGCGATCAGTTGTTGCCGCGTATTTCATCCAATGTGTCGGTCTTCCCAACTGAGCCGGAGGCGAACCCGCTAAAAGATTGGTTGGAGAGCTGTGAAAAACTGAAAGCCGTGCTGCCGTCTGACGTCTTGGTGCTGCCCGCGCATAATGCACCTTTCAAAGGCGCGCAGCAGCGGCTTGACCATTTGATAAAGGGCCATGGCGTCGCCTTAAAACGACTTAAACAACGTCTCGCTCAAGAGCCGCGCCGCGTTGTGGATGTTTTTCCGGCGATCTTCGGACGCAAGATCGATGATGATGTGATCTCAATGGCCACAGGCGAGGCGATCGCGCACCTCAATTATTTGATCGCAAATGGTGACGCCACGCGGAGTAAGGACGAAGCCGGAATCGCTTGGTATCGCGCTGATCCGTAATTCTGATCGGCCATCTTCTCGACAAGGTCTGATCGATAAGTCTAAACCTACGACACTAGAGGTTTAGACTCGGAGTAAATCATGCAGGAAACCGGGAACACAAAAGGTTGGTTCACGATCGGGTTGAGCCTGATTGTCGGTGGCGGTGCGGTGTATGGACTTGCAATCTTTCTCGGCATTGGCGTCGCCCTGAATGAGGCGAGCGCGGACGTCGGGACACCTTTTTGGGCGGTCCTGCTGATTCCTGGTCTTGTCGGATTGGGGTTTATTGTGCTTCTGGCAAAAGTGATTGTTGACCGATTGAATAGTGCTGAAGACGACCACTATTCCAAGACTGTTGATAAGTAAGGATTGCGAAGCATGATTGTGACCATGGGCGAGATAGTGCCAGGTCGGCAGGTCGCCGAAATCATTGGAACGGTGAAAGGCAATACAGTCCGAACCCGTTTTTTTGGCCGCGATATCATGGCTGCGCTGCGCAACCTCGTCGGGGGGGAAGTCCCTGAATATACAAAACTTATGGCAGAAGCGCGCGAGCAGGCGATCGACCGAATGACGGCGGATGCGAGGGCTAAAGGGGCAGACGCGGTGATTTGCCTGCGGGTCACAACGAGCATGATTATGGGCGGCTCTGCGGAGCTATTGGCGTATGGTACGGCGGTACGATTGTCATGAGTGAAACCTCTATCGCTTCGAACTCTGATCAAGAACATCCACTCTCCTTGCGAGAGAAAGTCGTCAAGGAACTGCGTGAATGGGGCATCGTCCTCTCTATCTTTGTTCCCATCTACTTGGTCTTCTCTGGCCTCTTTTATGAATTGCGGGTGATCCCGTCAGAAAGCATGGTGCCGAACCTTCAAGTTGGCGACCGCGTGACCGTGAATAAGTTCGCCTACGGCTATTCGCGCAATTCCCTGCCATTTAATCTCGGTCGCTTTGTGCCGCTGCCGGACGGGCGGATTTTTGCTGGCACGCCGAAACGCGGCGATGTGGCGGTATTCGAACACACGCATACGCCGCGCGTGATGATCAAGCGGATTATTGGTTTGCCGGGCGACACAGTCATTGTGCGAGATGGTCAGCCAGTTGCGATCAATGGAACGCCGATCGAGCGAACCTTTGTCCGTCGCGTGCGTTACCGACAGCATGACAGTCGCGGCCTCGCGACGGCAGCTGAATTCACTGAATCTTATGGCGGTGCGAGTTGGTTGACGCATGACATTGATGGCATCACCGGCACCAGTATCTCCATAACTTACACGGTTCCAGACGGGCATTTCCTCTTCATGGGCGACAATCGCGATAATTCCATGGATGGTCGAAACCAAACCGGTCATTGTCCAGCCGATGCCGAAGGCGTGGTCTCTGAAGCAGGATGCCCGCCACGGCCCGGCGTTGCTGATGTCGATGCGTCGGTTGGTTTTGTGCCGGTTCAGAACCTTATTGGCCGGGCTGATACGGTGCTCTTTTCATTCTACCGCTGCGGCCAAGCTCAGGCTGAGCCGTGCATGAAAAGCCGCGTTTGGCGCGGTCTTTAGTTGAATTTGATCAATCCAATTCGCGGTCAATAAACCCTAATCAGGTATGCACTTTGCATGCGCAAATCGCGCGTGAAATGTGTGGGTCGATCTATTTTGAAGTATCAATTGTACCGTCCTGGGGAGCTGTCTGCCGAGCAATGGCAGATCTACGCCGCTTTGCGCGATACGCGGTCAATCTATGACGATCCGTTTTTCGACCCAGATTTTGCGCGACTGGTCGGGGAGGTGCGTGACGACACACGGATCGGCTTTGCCAGCGATCGAGATGGCGTCTTCGCGATTTGGCCAATGCATATCCGACCTGGCAATTGGGCCAGACCGATTGGCTCACCTTTCTCCGATTGGAATGGTCCAATCTTGGCAGAGAACACGGCGCTGACGCCGGAAGAAATTCTTGCGGGCTTTGATGTGTCGGGGATGACAACGCAGGGATTTATGCCAACCAGTTTTGCGCCTTCAGAGTCCTTAAAAAGAATTGGTGCCAATCTCGCGGACCTGTCTTCCGGGCGCGACGTTTACTTGGATGAGCAAGAAAAACGCTGGCCGAAGCACTTCAAGAAAATGCGCCGTGTCTATCGAAAGGTCGAGCGAGAATTTTCGTCCTATGACTTTCGAATAGAC
>JBCBQS010000106.1:0-9380 GCA_039820085.1 Pseudomonadota bacterium | reverse complement strand
GTGCGTGCGCGACAGCGCGTCCAACTGCTCGTGCATGGCGTCCATTTGCGCGCGCAACATATCCAGTGGATCATTGCTGACGGGCGCAGACTTATCCGCCTGCGTAGACCGACGCGGCGCCGATGCACCCGGTGTGAACATGCGCATCGTGTTCTCGAACATTTCCATATTCGCGCGGGCTTGTTTTTCGAACATTGAGAATGGATTGGCACCGCCCATGGCCGACTTCCATTTCTCTTGGCTTTCGGCGAAACTGTTCATGCTCATCTCAAGCCAGGCGGGCAAAAGGCTTTGCGAGCCACCACCATAGAAGCCAATCAGTTTGCGCAGGAAGCTCACCGGTAAAGCGCCTTCGCCCTTATTCTCTTTTTCAAAGATGATTTGGGTCAGGACTTGCCGGGTCAGGTCTTCACCGGTTTTGGCGTCAACCACTTCGAACTCGACTTCACGGCGGACCAAATCCGACAAATGGTCTAAGGTCACATAAGACGAGGTCGAGGTATCATATAGCCGCCGATTGGCGTACTTTTTGATGATCACGGAAGCTGACGCGCCGTTCGATTTTGCCATGTCCTGCCCTTTCTTGCCACATTGGCAGAATTTTTTGCTCGGTCCCGTAGCGAAGATGATAAGGCTATTCTTCCGACGAAAGTCCGATTGTCGTTTATAATGACAACGTGCTTACATCAGATTTAGCAGACGCAGCAAATTTTATGCTGCGCAGCATAACGGGAGGGATCGACATGTCCAGAACCGCACTGGTCACCGGTGGAACGCGTGGCATTGGATTAGCGATTAGCAAGGGCCTGCAAGCCGCCGGATATCAAGTCGCGGCAAACTATGCTGGCAATGATGCAGCGGCAAAAGCCTGCGAAGAGGCAACCGGTCTTTCCTGTTTTAAATTCGATGTGTCAGACTTTGATGCGGTCGGTGCGGGGATTCATGAGATCGAAGCCAAACTCGGTCCGATTGATATTCTGGTCAACAATGCGGGCATTACATGGGACGGCCCGTTTCATAAGATGAGCCTGGAGCAATGGCAGAAAGTCATCTCTGTTGATTTGGACTCCGCCTTCAATGTCACCCGCCAAGTGTGGGAGGGGATGCGTGAACGGGGCTTTGGGCGCGTCATCAATATCTCCTCAATTAATGGTCAAAAGGGCCAGTTCGGTCAGGTCAATTATTCCGCCGCCAAAGCTGGCTTGATCGGGTTCACCAAAGCGCTTGCCCAAGAAGGAGCCAAAAAAGGCATCACAGTAAATGTCGTTTGCCCCGGATATATTGACACGGAGATGGTCCGCGCGGTTCCCGAAAAAGTCCTAGAGAGCATCATTGCGACGGTGCCTGTTGGCCGCCTCGGCAAAGCCGAAGAGATTGCCTCCATGTGTACCTATTTGGCGAGCGAGGATGCCGCCTTCATCACGGGTGCGACGATGACCGTGAATGGCGCACAATACATCGCGAGTTAGTCGCCGGTCTCGATCTCAATATGAAATGGATGGGTCAGCTCGAGACGACCCTGCGACACAAATCCTCGAACCTCGATGACCGAACCATCTGAGAGCCCGCACGCTGATCCGGCATCGCTGCGGACCGCAAGTCTCAGTTCGCTTTCCGCTAATAGGCGCTCACAAGCTGGGGCGAACCGGGCCGCTCGATCAAACGGAACGGCTGGCCCCAAGGTTCCGCGGACCAGCATGAAGCCTCGATCACTGGCATTCAAAGACGCCGCGTCGCGAACCTTATAAGCTGAGCGCTGCCACAAACCGGTTTGTGATTCTCGCGCCGCGGCCTCAGCGGCGAGGAGGTCGCGGCCACGGGCAGCCGTACTTGGATAAAGCCGCACGCGCGCCGCCCCGCGTTCAATCATGGTTTTGTTCAACCAAATCTCAGGCCCGAGTCCATCAATCGTCATGACATGAGCGAGGGCGCGGTCATATCGGTCGCGCGTAATGCCGGGATAAAACAGTTGGACCCGTCGCCCGAGCGCAAGATCTTCAAGCAAGCGCGCACTTTCCCCGGAATAGGGTTCGGGGACGCCATCGCGGACATTCAAGACCGGGGCTTGAACCGAGACAAGCCGGACACTTTGACCCGTATCGAGGACCAAGGCGTCACCATCGATGATCCGAACGACGCGCCCGGTTTCGCCAGATTGCATCTCTGGCAGAGGTGACGGATCGGCGCATCCCACGAGGGCAAAACAGACAAACAAGCGCGCCCAAAGGGCCATTAGACCTCGTCAATCCATCCCCGGTGACTCCGGCCTATTTATAGAGGCTGACGGGCAATCGCGATAGAGCGTCATGTCGAAGAAAAAAAGCTGCAGCCCCACTAAGAGAGGGAGGAAACACGAGAGTGTCGTGAGGCTGCAGCGTAAGTGGGCAAGCTAAAAGGAGACTCAAGCAGCCTGCCGAGAGGTTGGATCTTCAAGCCAGGCGATCTCTGAGGTCAGCCAGGCATAATGTTTCTCGAGCCGCATGACGGAGCGGATATCGAGGTCAGGTCGTGTCGCCAGTTCTTCGCGCCAGGCTTCAATGACGCGGACTTGCGTCCTCAACCAGCAGATCATTGCGGTATCATCCATTGGTAAACACATGGGGTAGGCTCCTATTGTCCGAACGGCCAAGCGGCGGTGAGTTTGCGTTGCGGCTTTGCCGCCCATCATCCATTGGATATGAATCATACCGTGTGGAGCGATTTGTCGCTTCAAAATCATTTCGCATCGCTTGGACGATGGTGCTCCGCATGGTACGGTCCTTTGTGAGTTTGAGAATTATTCTCAATTTATGCATTCTAGCTATACGGGGATATCCGCAATTGCAAGTCATTATCATTTGCAGTATGCGAAAAATCCAAAAGTAACTCGAGGAGACACTTGCTATGGTTTCGTTCCGAACCAGCCTCATACCCGCCACCGCGCTGACAATTTTGGCCCTCTCTGGCTGCGCAACCGTGGCCACAGAAAGCGCAACCACAACACTGGTTGAAGCCCCCACAAGCATTGTGGTTGAGACGACTGATGAAGCTGTGTCATCAGCAAATTTCGAGCAAGACCGGGACGCGATTCTCGCCATGGTCGGCGATTATAAAGTCACGTTTGATTTTACCGAGACGGTCTCTTTCGTCGAAGGTTATGAGCTGAAAGAGCCGAAACTGTCCGGCGGTCACGAATCGGTCCGGATCGTGGAGGATCGCGGTGACTATATCAGCCTGCAGCATTTGCTGGTGGTGGGCTCGGATGAGTCGCCATACGTGGTGAAGCATTGGCGCCAAGACTGGCAGTATGAGCCCGCTCGGGTTCTGACCTTTATCGGTGGCAACGCCTGGGAATGGAAAGACGTTCCTGCGTCTGAACGTGCAGGCACTTGGTCGCAGACTGTTTATCAAGTCGATGATTCCCCCCGTTATGGCGCGGTTGGGTCGTGGGACTATGAAGATGGCATTGCAGAATGGACCCCGCCTAAAGAGTGGCGCCCATTGCCGCGCCGCGACATGACCACGCGTGACGACTACCATGCCGTCGATGCGGTCAACCGCCACGCGATTACGCCCTGGGGGTGGGTCCATGAGCAAGACAATTCAAAGCTCATGTTGCATGACGAACCAAAAGTCTTGGTGCGCGAAGTGGGTGTGAACACATACCGTAAATTCGATGACTATCCGGTCGCCGCGGCTGATGAATATTGGGCGGCAACAGAAACCTATTGGGCCGGCGTGCGGGACGAATGGAACAAGGTCGAGGCCGAGCATGACCGGTTTGCGATTTCCATCGAAGGTGAAACCACCGCCCTCTACATGCCGCTCCTGATGCTCGCCTCTGAAGTCAAAAGCGGTGAGAAAGAGGTTGAGCCTGCCTTGGCTGAAGTCCGTGATGTGATTGCGGAATTTGTGACGCCAGAGATTGGTACGCTCGCGGATCGTCTGCGTCCAACAACGACACTCGCAAGTTTAGAAGAGTAAGGCCCGCGCTCGGGCTTTGACCCAAACGGTTCGACCAAAAAAAACGACCGAGCTTTTAACGAAGCTCGGTCGTTTGTCTTTTTAAGCGGCCAAAACGCACGACATGAGAGACGTGGCGTTACTCGGCCAGCAATGTGTCCTTCATAACGTGAAAGACGTCCGTGTTCTCGACATAATTGCCGTTCCAGCCATAGGGTTCGCCCCATAGGTCTGCCGCTTTAAGATCCGTTCGCGTAAATTCTGAGAAGCGTTCTGATCCGGCGCCAATGGCCCAAAGCGGCACCAGCTCATTGGTGTGATTGCGAGACGCGAATTGGAAGCCTGGAATAGTCCCCGCGCCACTGTCTTGGACCGCGACGAAGTCATTGAACGTGTCTTCGGCCGGATTAAACCGCGCGGACAAGAGCGCTTCATCGCTGCGGTCGGCCGCAGCGGGACCACCCTCGGCATTTGTCCAAGTGCCTTCGCCCCAGATGCCGCCGCATTCATGGTCAGAGGTGATGATGAGCAGGGTTTCATCCCAGCTTGAATTCTCCTCGACCCATAAAATCACGTCATTCACAGCCTCATTGAATTCCATTTGCTCTTCAATGAAGCGCGGCATGTTATTGGCGTGACCCATCCAGTCGATCGCCCCGCCTTCTGACATCAAGAAGAAGCCATTTTCATTTTGATTCAAAACGTTCAGCGCGCCGATTGTCATCGTCGAGAGATCTGGAACCGCTTCATTATAAGCCATGCCTGACGGTGTGCTCGCGTCACTCAAGTCTTCGCGAACGGCTTGTAGCGTTGACGCGGCCCGGGCGATTCCGACCACACGATCCGGCAAAATGTCGCCTGTTGCGAGGGCTTCGAAATCTGTCTTTGCGTCCATGAAGGTGAAGCCATTCAGACCCGCTTCGCTGGTCATAGCGGCGAGCGTGTCAGCCCCGCCGACAAATTGGTAGGCGCTATCTTCGCCAGGTTTCATCTCATTGCCGCTATTATCGAAGAAAGGGTGACCCGCCCCCATGATCACGTCCAAATCGCTCGAGATCATTTCGTTGAAAATATCCGCATAATTATTGCGCGAGACATTGTGCGCGATGGTTGCGGCTGGCGTGGCGTGTGACACCATGACAGAGGCCACCGAGCCAGCCGCAAGGCCTTGATCCATGGCAAATTCAGCGATCGTTTGAAACCGCTCTTCGCCGCTCCAATCCAGATTGATTCGACCGTTTGCGGTTTTACGTCCAGACATCAGCGCGGTCCCCGCCGCAGCACTGTCCGTATAAGTTGTGTAGGATTCCCCAACTGGATCGAAATCGTTCAGGAAGGTGTTCTCCAGTTTGTCCCAGCGCGTGGTTGGGTCATAGCCTTGCGCGACAGCGCCAGACGCATCGGCTGGACGGGTCCCGCTCGACAAGACAGCCCCGTCTTTATCAATCAGGTTAAGCGAGCTGTGCGAGAGGCCAAAGACCAGTGGCTGTGTGCCGTCTGGACGCGTGACTTGATATGCCTGCTGTCCGGCGCGGCCTTCATAATAGTCCGCCGCAAGCCAGCCATTAAAGCCGATCCCGTCAGAGACCATGAGAATGATGTTTTTCGGCTGAGATGTTTCGGTCAGGGCGGGGGCTTGCATCGGTGCAGGCGCCGCAACGGTTTGCGCGGTTGGCGGAACCGTCTCGCAGGCCGCGAGCACGACCCCAGCTAAAATCGTGGTCGCTGTGGCGCGTTTTTTGATCATACTTCTCTTCCCAAGGCTGACTTTCACATTGGCGATATCAACCGACTGTGACGATTAATCAATATGCGTCACCCCAGCGTCTGATTTAGTTTGCTTGAATTATCGCTTGCGCGCCCGTTCGCGGGTTAAAACGTGATGCAATAACATTGCAATTTGAGCCTAGCTCACTAGCTTAACCCTAACAAAAATAATCACACATTCACCGAGACTCACCATGGCAGACACCACACCCGCCCTGCAGGAGCGCCTTCCTGTAACGGTCCTTTCTGGCTTTCTAGGCGCTGGCAAAACCACCCTTCTCAATCGCGTGCTTAACAATCGAGACGGCCGCCGTGTTGCGGTCATCGTCAACGATATGTCCGAGGTCAATATCGATGCCGATCTCGTCCGCGCCGGCGCTGAACTGAGCCGCACGGAAGAGACTCTGGTGGAGATGTCGAACGGATGTATTTGCTGCACGCTGCGCGATGATTTGCTGGCAGAAGTGCGCCGTCTCGCAGAAGAAGAGCGATTTGATTATCTGCTCATCGAATCGACCGGTATTTCCGAACCTCTGCCGGTCGCTGCGACATTTGATTTTCGCGACGAGCGCGGTGAGAGCCTCGCAGATGTCGCGCGCATCGATACGATGGTGACCGTGGTCGATGCGGTCAACTTGCTGAAAGACTATTCGAGCCACGATTTTCTAAAGGATCGCGGCGAGGTCCTTGGCGAAGAAGATGATCGCACGCTCGTTCACCTGCTGACCGACCAGATTGAATTTGCCGATGTCGTGATCCTTAATAAAGTCGGTGATGCCACGGCAGGCCAAGTCGATGCTGCGCGTAAAATCATTCGCAGCTTGAATGCGGACGCAGAGATTATCGAAGCAAATTATTCGGATGTGTCTGCAGAGGCGATTTTTGACACGGGTCTTTTTGACTTCGAAAAAGCAGAATCGCATCCAATGTGGGCCAAAGAGCTGTATGGCTTTGAGGATCACGTTCCGGAGTCGGAAGAATATGGCGTAACCTCCTACACCTATCGTGCGCGCCGGCCATTTGATCCACGTGCCATTCATGATGTGTTGAATGGCGAGCTGCCTGGCGTGATCCGCGCCAAGGGGCATTTTTGGGTCGCGACGCGTCCAGAATGGCTCGCAGAATTTTCTTTGGCGGGGTCCCTATCGAGCGTGTCTCCGCTCGGCACATGGTGGGCGTCAGTGCCATCAGAGCGTTGGCCGGACAATGATGCCTTGCGCGCCTACTTGAACCAAAATTGGGAAGAGCCATGGGGCGACCGACGTCAGGAGCTTGTGTTTATTGGCGCGGACATAGATTGGCCTGCCCTTCAAGCCCGTCTTGATGCCGCTCTGATGCCGGAGGATGTTCGTCTCGAGGACGTTGAGCTCGACGATCCGTTCCCGCTCTGGCGTCCACAAGATATTCAATAGATGCCTCAGATGAAGGCGCCGCGTGTCTGACCCATGCGGCGCTTTCAAACCCGAATGCACCATCGTTAAGCCAAGTTTAATCGAACCGAGACATCTTGCTCAAAAATATAATGAGCTTGTCTTTGGAGATTTGGAATGCTTCGTGCAACTTTGATTGCGCTGACGGTCGTCGGCGTATGTTCGGTCCCGGTCTATGCGTCGGGATTAAAAGCCACCCAATCGGTTGACGTGGCAACCGTCACGCTCGCTGCGGATGGCACCGAGATGACCACCTTTGCCCCTGCCACCGATGTCGAACCTGGCGAGCAGGTGCGCTATCGACTGTCTTATGTAAATGAAGGATCGGAAGCGGCCGAACGCGTCAGCTTGGTGATGCCTGTTCCGAGCGAAGTCGTTTATATCGAAGGGTCTACTTCTGGGACGGCGAGCCTGGTAAGTTTCTCCGTCGATGCTGGCCAAACCTATACGGCCAGAGAGACCTTATTGATCGGCGAAGGCGCTGATGCCCGACCTGCTCTTTCGTCTGAGATCACGCATATCAAATGGGATCTTCAGGACGCGATTGCGCCATCAGAAACGGGTCAGATCGGCTTTGAAGCGGTCCTCAAATAGACACTCATTTTGTGCGGTTCACGCATAGTAGTTGAGCGTCAATCCAGGTTCAGGCCAGCGACACTTTGCAAGCTGGCCCGTTCCCGAAAGCGTGACCCAGGCATCGCGCATATCCGCGCCGCCAAAACAGATATTGGTCACAAATGGGTCCGGGAATTCAATATGATCGCGCGCACCAGCTGGCGTGACGGTCGTCACCCCGCCATTCAAAATCGTTGCAACACAGATGTTTCCGGATGCGGTGACGGCCAGGCTGTCAAAATACTGAAGATCAGGCATGGTCGCCACGACACGCCCCTTATTGAACGGGCTGTGCGGCTTGATCTCTCCCGGGGCGCTTAAATCAAACGCCCAAAGCCGCGCGGTCATTGTATCGGCCATATAAACAGTGGTTTCGTCCGGAGACAGGCCGACCCCATTCGGTGAGGTATGGGCGTGATCGAGTTCCACCGCTTCGCTCGCGCCATTGGCCAGGAAGAACAAGCCGCCATAATCCCGCTGTCTCGGATAGCTTTTGCCATGATCGGTGAAATAAAGATTGCCATGCTTGTCAAAGACGAGATCGTTCGGGCCTTTCAATGGATGCCCTGCGACCGTATCGAGGACGCGCTCGACATTCCCCGTTGCGAGGTCGATCCGTTCGAGCCGTCCACCTGAATAATCGTCTGGGCAATGACCGGGGATCAGCAGGCCATGGCGCTCATGATATTTAAATCCGCCATTATTGCAGATCCAGAGCGCACCATCTGGACCAATGGCTGCGCCGTTTGGACCGCCGCCTGTCTCGGCGATCTGTTCGGTTTTGCCGTCGCCCCAAATCCGTGTGATGCACCCTTTGGCGATTTCAACCAGGATGATGGAGCCATCTTCCATCCAGACTGGCCCTTCTGGAAAGGCGAGCCCCTCGGCAACGATTTCAAAGTCCACGTCAGACCTCCCCATACTGTTTTGTAAGTCTGCCGGGCCTGGTCAAAAAGAACAAGGATTAGTCGCGTCGATCCAGCGTCCGGATCGTGAAGGCGAACTCATTCTTGTCGCCTTGCGGAACATGTCGACGATCCGTCTCGACAAAATCGGTCTCGTCAAAGTCGGGGAAGGTCGCATCGCCCTCCACCACAGTCTCAACTTCCGTGATGTAAAGTCGGTCTGCGTAAGGCAGCGCCGCCGCATAGAACGTGCTGCCACCGGTCACAAACACTTCCGTTTTTCCAGCCGCAGCCGCGAGGGCGCGGCCCGTCTCGATGGCCGCATCAATCGAAGTAAACACCCGCGCCTCAGGGGCGGCATACTGCCCGTCCCGGCTCAAGACGATATTGTCCCGCCCCGGCAGAGGCCGCCGCGGGAGGCTCTCCCAGGTTTTGCGGCCCATAATCACCGGACAGCCTTTGGTCGTGGCTTTAAAGTGTTTGAGATCATCGGAGAGGCGCCAGGGCAGATCATTATCTTTCCCGATCACGCCATTCTGAGCGCGAGCTACGATTAAGCAGAGCTTAATATCTGCGCTCATGACCTCCTCCTGTCTCATAATTGCGCTAAGTGCTGGTCTTAGCGTGTTTCGCCTCTTATGAGCATTGCTCGAACTGGGAAAGGTGACGGGAATGATTTTCACAGAAATTTGGGACATGTTCGTCGCAATCCTTACGAACA
>JBCBQS010000105.1:0-9455 GCA_039820085.1 Pseudomonadota bacterium | reverse complement strand
CATAAATCGAAAGACTAATCTGGATTGCGCTCGCGGAAGGGCCGTTGCGGTGGCGGACGATCGCGCGCACCACGGCGCGCATCTCGTTGATTCAGGTCTCGCATGATCGCTCGGCGTTGGTCTTGGCTCAATGCGCCAAACTGTTCAGCGAGGACGTCATGCATCCGCTGTTTCATCGCAGAGTCTGCTTCTCTAAGCTCCTGAAACGCCGCTTGGACCGCCTCTGAATCATAGGGCTCTGCTGACAATAACCGCCCCAAAGCTTGGCGGGCATCTCTAACGCGAACGCGCTCTGTGCGAGAATCAGCAAACGCCCTGCGAAAGGTCCGGCGTACCGCTTGGCGTTGATCGGCCGGCACAGCTTGGTCGATACCGCGGATCATGGCTTGTTCACTGCCGACGCCCGCGATTGGTGCAGGGCCGGCTTGGCGCTGACCAAAACCGCCACCAATCAGTAATCCGATCAGCAGCGCATTCACCATCAGCGAAACGATGAGCCAGATAGGCAGTCGTATTTTCGTGCCGTCACTCATAATCTACTCCGACCCCAACCAGTCCGTTTCAAAATCGCCTCCAAAGGCCGCGTAATACACAGCATCAGCTTGATCATAGCCCACGCCGGTTGAGGCATAGGCATATCCGCTGACCAATCCCATCATCAAGCTTGCAAGCGCTGCGCCTGCGGGCCACCGCGCACCTTGAGGGAAGATCAGCTTTCCGAGGACACCTAGCAGGCTTTGCTGTTTGGCTTGCGCCTTTGGCGCGTGTGCGAGGATGGCATCAGACAGGGCCAAGCTCGGCTCAGGGATGTCTTCGGTTTCCAGAAACGTATCGAGCGCATAGGCCTCGTCGAGCGCCGCTGCGAACCGGTCCGGGTCCGCCTTCAAAATTTCTATCGCCGCCGCGCGTTCGTCTTCCGGCCAGGCCGCCGGTAGCGCGCCATAAGCCGCTATCAATTCGAGAACGCGATCAATCGTGACTAAGTCCTTGGTCATTCTCTTTCTCCTGCCAATTCAGCTCGTAGCGCCCGACGCGCCCGAGCCAAAAGGCTTTCTAGCGCCCGCACACTCACATCCATGGCGGCCGCTGCTTCTATATTGGTCATTCCTTCCAAGGCGCAAAGCGAAAGTGCTTCACGCTGACGATCGGGTAAGGCCGCGAGCTTAGCATCAATGCTTTCAAGCGCTTGTTGAGACGCCAAAGCTTCTTCAGGGCGTAACGCCGTGTCGACTCGATCTGGCAACTCATCCATCAGGACAGGCTTCTTCTTGCGCAAACGGTCCCGACAGAGGTTTAGTGCAACGGTGCACGCCCATGTCGAGAACTTCGCTTTCGGCTGCCAGTCTGGCAGAGCTTTCCAGGCGCGAAGGAACGTCTCCTGGGTCACGTCTTCAGCCTCGGCGCGATCTTGGAGCATCCGATAGGCGACGCGAAAAATGATCGGCATGTTTCGATTGACCAGCGCAGCTTGTGCTGCCCTGTCCCCGCTTGCAGCGCGGGTAATCTGATCAAGCTCGCTGAGTCCGGACACGTAGATAGTCTAATAGATTCTGAGAACAGCGCGAGAGGGAGGATGTCTCGCGCTGTCTCATTCATCCCACGGCGGTGGAGTGGTAGCCGCCGCAGTCGATTATCCCCGACGGCCTTTGCCACGTTTTCCACGCCGCTCACTCATCATCTCGCGGGCCGCTTCGCGTTCGGCTTCTGAAATGACGCCATCGCTATCAGTGTCCATACGCGCAAACATACGGTCGACCCGCTCGTCATCAGCAGCCGCGTGCTCTTCAGCTGTAATCAGCCCATCGCCATCAGAATCGAGCCGCGAAAAGCGGCGCTCTTGGCGCTCTTGCATCCGGCGCTCGCGCTCAGCCTCACTAAAGGTGGTAAACTCCTCAGGTGAAATGAGATTGTCGCCATTCGCGTCAGCCGCGTAAAACCGCTCCGCACGATTTGCATCGATCTCATCTTTCGAGATGGCACCATCTGCGTTGGTGTCCATTTTCTCGATGTTTGGCGGCGGTGCGCCGCGATTTTGTTGGGCCATCGCCGCATAGGTGACGCCGCCTAGGCCAAGTGTTATTAAAGCTGCAATTGTTAGTTTTTTCATGTCTTCAAGTCCTTTCTTTTGAACTCAAAGATCAAACGACTGAGACTCAAATCTCCGTCGCAGTGTTTCCAACTTTTTCAGCAAACATGTCTGCAATCGCCTGCGCCGTTCGCTCTAAGCGGTCACATAGGGTGTCAAAATCGGAGCAGCCCGTCGCACGGCAATAGCGGTCTTTCAGCGCAATTGAGAGCTGCGTGGCTCCGACGACGCCATCGTGCGCCATGCGCTGAACCTGTTGCAGCGCCTGCAAAAACGAGAAGGCCTCAGTGATCGATTGATACTGACCCTCAGACCACTCGCCGGTTTGCAAGAGTTGAGACTGGGCCTCGCGTAGGTTCGGCTTGAGCATTTGATGAGTCTCGGCCGTCAAAATCGCATGTTGGGTAATGAACTCGACATCAATCAAGCCACCCCGCCGCATTTTGAGATCCCAAGGACCTTCTGCCGGTTTTTCGCGATAAAGGCGTTCACGCATATCTAGAATGTCCGGCGTGCGGGTCGATCGGTCGCCTGAATTTATCGCGCGCTCAGCGATCTGCTCGACCTGTTTGCCGAGCTGTTCATCCCCTGTAACGGGCCGCAAACGAGTCAGCGCCATATGCTCCCACGTCCAAGCGGAACTTTGATGGTAGGTGTCGAATGCCGATAACGATGTGGCAACTGGACCGGCACGACCGGACGGGCGAAGACGCATATCGGTCTCATAGAGACTGCCTTCAGCTGTTTCAGCCGATAAGGCGGCAATCAAGCGCTGCGTGAACTTAGTGAACCATGGTTGCGCGTCGTCTTCGCCGCTCGGATCGTAAATCACGATCAGATCCAAGTCTGATCCGGCGGTCATTTCGCGACCGCCCAGTTTGCCCATGCCGATCACACTCCAAACGCCCGGCGCGGGACCAAAGCGCGCCTCGGTCTCTTTGTGCGCCGCCTCGGCCATCAAGCCGATACAGTAGTCGGCAAGATCACTCCAATTCTCCGCCGCATCCGCAGCCGCGATTTGGCCGTGCAGCAATTGATGGCCAATCAAGAAAGCCTGCTCGCCATGCCATCGCCGAGTCAGATCGAGGGTCGTCTCAAAATCAGCGCCACTCGGAAGACCAGGATCAGCTTTTCTTGGCGCGGATGAGACAAGGGTTTCAAGCAAGGCCGGGCGCCGTGCGAGCGTATCAGCAATGCGCGGGGCGATGGCGAGCGTGGTGACCAGATCGTCGGTGAGTGTTTCCTCAGCAACCAACATAGCAAGGACCTGGACACCGGACCGGAGACCTTCGAAGAACCGTCCAAATTGACGAAACGCCTCATCCGCTTCGCCGGTTCGTCCCATCGCGCTCAAAAGGTCTGGCAAGAATGCCGTCAAAAGCTCACGCCCGCGCGTTGTACGGGTCGCTGGTGTGCGCCCCCGATGCCATTGGCGGATCCGATTGATAATCCCTTCTGGATCGCCAAACCCGATGTCTCGAAGTGTTTTGATGGTTTCGGGATCATCATCCACGCCTGTAAACACCAAATTGCCATCGATTGCGCGTTGTCGCTTCTGCGTCTCATCGGCGAACAGGTCGCGATAGTGACCATTGACGCACTGTCTGATCTCAATCATGCCGCGATCAAACGCAACGAGATCAGAGTAACCACACAAAGCGGCAACCGCTGCGCGCTTGGTTTCAAAACTTGGCAAAGTATGCGTTTGCGCATCGTCGATCATTTGCAGCCGATGCTCGACCATCCGCAGCGTATCGTAAGCGACCGACAGCTCCTCGGCAGCCTGGGGTTCGACGCTGCCAAGCGCCACCAGCTCTTGCAGCCCGGCTTGTGTGCCACGCACCCGCAGTGAGGGATGGCGCCCGCCCAAAATTATCTGTTGCGTTTGAACAAAGAATTCGATTTCCCGAATGCCGCCCGGACCGAGCTTAAGGTCAGCTGAGGGATCATTCAGCGCTTTGTCGCCGGCATTTGCATTGATCATGTTTTTGATCGCGTGCACGTCTGCGATCGCCCAATAATCGAGATGCCGACGCCAGACGAAGGGCTGCATGGCTACGATAAAACGCTCCCCCGCGGCAAAATCGCCAGCAGCGACGCGCCCCTTAATCCAGACCATCCGCTCCCAGTTTTGCCCAACACTATCATAATAAACGTCGGCCCGGCGGGTTGAGACCGCAACCGGGGTGGAGCTTGGGTCCGGACGCAAGCGCAGATCTGTCCGGAAGACATAGCCATCGCGCGTTCTGTCCTGGAGAAGCGACGTCATTTTCTGGATGACGCGCGGCGCCGCCTCCGTCGGCTCATATCGACCGCCCTCAAACCGCTCCGGGTCAAAGAAAGCGGCAACATCAATATCGCTGGAATAATTGAGCTCAAACGCGCCCATCTTACCAAGCGCGACGACAAATAGACCGTCTTGATTGAGTTCCAGGCTATCAAGCGCTGAATGCAGAGCCCCCTCCAGCGCAGCATCTGCGAAATGCGAGATCCGTTTTGTCGTCTCGCTCAGTGTGGCATGTCCGCTAAGATCAAGCGCCGCAATGGTGAGATGCGCAATGTGCTTGGCGCGGCGTAGGCTCGGTATTGCCTCTATGTCTCCTGCTTTGACTTGGGCGCACATATCCAAGGCGCGTTGGAAAGCCGCTTCCGGGTTTGACAGATCAATGTCCTGCTCCGCCAACCCTTTCAAATAGGGGGAATAGGCCGCAGCTTGTGCGACCGCCTCGACCGGATGGTCTGAGAGGGCAGATACTTTGAGCAAACGTTCCCCTATCGCTTGGCAGGCAGAATGAGGGTCGCTTTTAGCCCAGATTTCGATTGACTGCGAGAGATGTCGAACCGGCCTTTGTGAAGCTCAGCCACTGCGTCTACCAAAGCGAGGCCCAAGCCAGAGCCCGGTTGGGTGCGGGCATCATCAAGCCGAACAAATCGATCTTTGACGCGCTCTAAATCTTGCTCAGGGATTCCCGGTCCAGAATCCTCGACCGTGACTTCGATCTCCTGATCTTTCAAGATCGCGGAAAAGCCAATTGTTTCGCCGGACGGGGTATATTTCACCGCATTGTCGAGCAGGTTTGCAACCGCTTGCGCTAACAGGGCACGGTCCCCGGATAGCTCCAATCCGCTCGCAATGTTAAACGTGAAGGCGATGCCCGCATCTTCGCAAGCGGGTTCGAAGAGTTCGGCCATTTCTTCGCAAAGCTCGGACACATCCAGATCGACCAACTTGCCCTCGGCGCCTGCGTGAACACGCGACAGGCTCAAGATAGCATTGAATGTTGCGAGCACCCGGTCGACTTCTTCGACGGTTTCGCCCAGCGTTTCTCGCGCAGAAACCTCGTCAATGGGTCCACGCAAACGCGCTTCCAATTGGTTGCGTAAGCGCGAGAGCGGTGAGCGCAAATCATGCGCGATTGAATCGCCTGCATGACGGGTCGATGCCATCAATTTTTCGAGGCGCTCAAGCATAGCATTTAACTGCTCTGCAAGCCGGTCAAATTCGTCGCCAGAGCCGCCAACAGGCGCACGTAGAGACAAATCGCCTGACATTACACCTTCGGCTGTTTTGGTGAGGCTTTCCGCCCGTGAGGCAGCGTATCGCGCACTGAAAAAACCGCCCACCAAAGCCAAAAGAAAGCCAATCGGCGCAGCCGTCGCCACAACGCGGGTAATTCGATTCACTTGTCGAATGCGCTCATCCATACGAACCCCAACCAGGAGGACGCTGTCATCACCCAGCCTCACAATGAGGGCTTCGATGGGAATAATTTCAGAGCCACCGACAGGACCCGGACGTTCAATCTCAAAGATCACGACACGCGGTTGCCCATACTCTTCGGGGGGCTCAACCGGCATGCGGGGAATATCGGCAACAATGCCATCGCCGGACGCGCTCTCAAATCTGTAGGTAAACTCGCGCAAGTCGACCAAAACCCGCTCAAGCAGGGACTGCTCTAAACGTGACGGACCGCCCGCGGACCACGCTACGGCAAGCGTTCGAAACTCAGACTCGAGGCGCGATTTGGCTTCGGCCCGCATCTCTCCAACTGTAGCCTGAAACAAATAGGCGAGCAGTCCCGCGGAGAATAACGCGAAGATAATGGAGTAAACGAGCGCGAGCCGAAACGTTGTCGTTCGGACAAACGCGAAGGGGCCTGATATCATGCCTGCAGGCAGTAACCTGCACCGCGTACCGTCTGCAAGAGTTGGTGATCGAATTCTTTATCGATCTTCGCCCGCAAGCGAGAAATATGCACGTCGATCACATTGGTTTGCGGATCGAAGTGATAATTCCAAACTTTCTCAAGCAACATGGTGCGCGTCACGGTCTGTCCGGCATGGCGCATCAAATATTCGAGCAGTTTGAATTCGCGCGGTTGAAGGTCGATTTTGGCCTCGCCGCGCGTCACCTTGCGGCCGAGCAAGTCCATTTCAAGATCCCCCACCCGTAAGACCGTTACTGGCGGTTCGCTAGACGACTGGCGCCGACCGAGGGCTTCAACCCGCGCGACCAATTCTTCCGGCGCGAACGGTTTGGCGAGATAGTCATCCGCCCCCGCTTTCAAGCCTTCGACGCGATTGTCGACATCTGACAAGGCCGACAGGAAGAGCGCCGGTGTCGTCCCGCCGCCATTGCGAAACTCCTCAACCAATTGAATGCCAGGTTTTTCCGGTAACATCCGATCGACCACCAACGCGTCATATTGATCTTGGCGTGCGCGGCTTAGTCCGCCCGCACCATCATCGACTGTCTCAACGCTATGCCCCGCTTCCGAGAGCACTTTTTCGATAAACTCAGCGTGCTCGCGATCGTCTTCAATTACCAGAACGTGCATTCACTATCTCCGTGACTTAATCTTCGTCGCTGACATCAATGGTCAGGAACGCGGTCCCGCTTTGGCTATGAACGGCCAAAAGGAGACGATTGCGATCATTCTCGCGCGCGCCTTCTAATTCTTGCTCAAGAACGGCGATGCTGTCGAGTTTCTTGTAATTAACATCCAAGATCGCCATGCCGATGCGGACGCCTTCCTCATAAAGCTGGCTGTCCTCGTCAATTCCAACGACCACCATGCCGCGTTCGTCTTCATCAAGGCTCAGGCGTTCGCGTGATTCCTCATCCAGCGGGACCAACGAGACCCCCAATGGACCCTCAGAAGGCTCGTCATCTTCTGGAGCGGTGAAGGTGGTCATCGCATTTAGATTGGCTGGACGCTCACCGATTTCGACATCGATGGTCCGGCGATCCCCTTCGCGGTAAAGCTCGAAGGTGTTTTTCGATCCGGCGAGCAAAGAGCCAACCACACGCGTCGTGATGGTCGCGTCATCGACGGATTGACCATTGATCTTCACAATGATGTCGCCGCGCTCCAGGCCTGACTCATCGGCGGGACTGCCTTCATTTACACGAGTGACAATCGCGCCTTTGGCTTCGCTGAGACCGACGGCATCGGCCATATCTTGCGTGACATTGCCAATCGTCACACCAAGCCACCCGCGAGACACTTTGCCTTCATTAATCAGGGTCGATGTCACTTGGTCGACAAGTTCAGACGGGATTGCGAAGCCAAGACCAATTGAGCCGCCCGTGGTCGAGGCAATCCAAGTGTTCACACCAACAACCCGGCCATTCAGGTCAAATGTCGGACCACCCGAGTTGCCGCGATTGATTGCAGCGTCGATCTGCAAATAGTCCGTATAGGTCTGTGAGCGTCGCTGATCGCCCGGCTTGCCGAGCGCTGAGACGATGCCAGCCGTCGCCGTGCCGGAGAAGCCAAGCGGGCTTCCAACGGCAACAACCCAATCACCGCGGCGGAGCTGTTTAGACGAGCCAAAATCGACAAAGGGATACGTTCCAGCGTCTTTGACTTTCAGAACCGCAAGGTCCGTTTCAGGGTCGGTGCCGATCAATTCAGCTTCGAGAATAGATCCGCCATCGGTGATAATTTCGATTTCAATGGCATTCTCGATCACGTGATTATTGGTGACGATGTGGCCTTCTTCACTGATGAAAAAGCCAGAGCCTTGCCCACGGCCTTCTCGCGGCTCAGGCTCCTCGTCTGGCAGCGTAAATCCAAATTGCTCCAGAAAGCGCTCTCGCTGTGACAATTCACGATCTGTGAGCACCATTTCAGTGCGCACGCGTACACCAACAACGGCAGGGCTGACTTGTTCAATGAGGTCCGCAAATGAGACGGGTGCGCCGGCAGGTGCCTCAAGCGTGATCGGATTGGCGTCGGCGTTTGGGAATTGCGGCCCGACGAGAAAGACGCCCATCGCCCCTGCTCCAACAAAACCTGCAACCAATGCATTTCTGGAAATGCCAAACAATTTCATCGACTTCTATGCCTCCAACAGTGTGTAATTCCTATCTGGTACCAAATTTACGCCAGTAACAGCCTTTAACTCATTAAAGATCATTAAGCCGCTTTTGTGACCAGGTGTGTTTCAACTTTCGCGCCACTTTCCAAAGTTCTGTGCACGGGGCATTTGTCCGCCATCTCTAGCATCCTGGCCCGTTGCGCTTCATCTAAGTCACCTTCAATTTCTATGTAACGCGTGAAAACGTCAATTTTGTCGCTCGGACTGCAGTCCACACAATCATCGGCGTGTCGCTTCTCGTGATCCAGGCTCACAGACAGACGCTCGATCGGCCATTTTTTTCGATTCGCGTACATTCTCATCGTAATCGACGTGCAGGCACCGAGCCCGGCAGCCACCCACGCATAAGGATCAGGTCCAGTATCAGCGCCGCCATAAGTGGCGGGTTCATCAGCAAAGAACCGTCGCCCACCGATGAGAACCTCGTTCTGATAGGGGCCATTTTCGCCGGTTTCGCGGACGATCACCCGGTTTGATTGCGGCTGCGTTGTTTGAGATCGCGCCGTCGCGCCAGTGTACTGACCGCTCCATCCCGCGATCACGTCAATCACAAATACGGCATCGGTTTTGCCCGTCAGCAAGTGATCAGCTTGGTCGAGACTGACAAAGCTCTTTGGGTGCTTTGCTACGATGAACAGGTCGGTTGCATTGTCGATCCCGACAATTTCATCTTTAGGCGCATGCAGGATGAGCAAAGGTTTGCGTAGGCTTTTGACCGAGTCGATGACGGTCGACGCCCGCACATCGTCTAAGAATTCGCGACTGAGTGTAAATGGGCGGCCACCAAGGTTGACCTGGGCCTGCCCTTTGGACTCAATTTCGGGAACATGATCGCGGAATTGTTCAATAACGTGGCTGGCGTCCGACGGTGCGCCGATCGTCACCACGGCTTTGACATCTGCAAGCTGAGACGCCGCGACGACGGCCGCGTCACGCACGTCACCGATGGCCACGGGAACAACATCTCGCACGCCAGATCTCTCAG
>JBCBQS010000104.1:0-9740 GCA_039820085.1 Pseudomonadota bacterium | reverse complement strand
ATCAAGGCCAAATTGGACCGCATGTGTGGTTAAATCTGATTTGTAGTCCGTCGCAGCAATCGCGAGCAGCGGTTGATTTGATGTGACGCTATCGAGTGCCCGATATGCGCCAGATGATGCCAGCGCATTTTCAACGAACGGCGTGAAGGTTTGGCGCAAGCCGACCTCGGTGCGCCCACGCAAAAACTCTGTCGCGGCGGTATCTCCGCCGCGCAAAATACCAACGGCGTCTTCGATCGTTATGGATTGGACCGCATCAATCACGATCCGCTTGCCCGCTGGAACCGCGTCCTCTGCGGCCCGATTCATCCGAAGTTGGAGATCATCCAATGGACCGGAAAGGCCCACTTTAGAAAGTTCGTTCTGCACCTGGCCGAGTCGACCGGGCAATGGGATCTGAATCTGCGGGTCGCGCCAATAGCCGTCGGCCACCCCAATTTGCGACGCGACGCGCTCGGTACCGATTTCCAAGGCTTGACGTAGACCGGCATCAATTTCAGCCAGGGTAAGCTCACCGCTCGGCGATTGAGCGCCCTCAATTCCGCCCAACACCTCTCCCAAGACTTGGCCAAAGTCTCCGCTCGATCCAGTTTCACATCCAGCCGGCAAAACTGACAGAGCGACGGCCCCTAAAATCATCAACCGCATTGCTTATTCCCTTTTCTATAACGGCACAGAACCAATATTTACCCGTAAAATCAAACACATATGTGATTGTCGTTAGGGCAGTCTGGCGATTGTATCGCGCTTGCTGTAGTTTAGCGAGAGATTGGAGACGCTACGATGTTGAAGAAAACCCACGAATGCTTTGCCGTGTCAATTGAGGACAAGGTCGCTCATATCGTTTTGAACCGACCACAGGCTATGAACGCGATGAACAAAGCGTTCTGGAACGAGCTGCCAGCGATCGTGAAAGAGATTGATACCAGCGCGGCGGCGCGAGTCATCGTGATCTCGTCGGCCGGCAAGCACTTCTCCGCTGGGATGGACCTCTCCGTCTTCGGCAATGATGGCGCCGTGACCCATGGCCAAGTCGATCGGCATGTCGCGGCTGAGGCGTTCCGGTCCAACATCAAGCAAATTCAATCCTCCTTCAACGCGCTTGAAGATGCGCGCATGCCTGTTCTTATTGCCTGCCAAGGCGGTGTGATCGGCGGTGCGATTGATATGATTTCGGCAGGCGACATCCGCTGGTGCACAAAAGATGCGTTCTTTTGCATTCAAGAGACAAACATCGCGATGACCGCAGATGTTGGCACATTCCCGCGACTTCAACGCTATATTCCAGAGGGTTGGGTCAAACAAATGGCCTATACGGGCGAGCGCTTGGGTGCCGACAAAGCGCGCGAGATTGGCCTCGTAAACGACGTCTTCGACACCCAGGAAGAGATGCTGGCGCACGTGATGAGTGTCGCCAAAGAGATCGCCTCTAAAAATCCGCTGGCGGTGACGGGCTGTAAGGTCCTGATCAATTACGGGCGTGATCATTCAACGGCGGACACGCTCGATTATATCGGGGTATGGAATTCTGGGATGATCCCACCTTCTCACATGCAGGAAGCATTTGAGGCGAAGGCTGAGAAACGCGAAGCGGACTTCCCCGACCTTCTACCGCTTCGCACCACTCCGATGTAGTCGCGCCGATTAGGCGATCCGAAACACAACAGTTGCTTTGAGAATATGGTGATCGGCCTGCCGTGCTAAACCGCTGGCAAAAACAAGCGTGCGTGTTTTGCGATCAATACGGCTCGAAAAGTCTAGGGACTGATCGCTAATTGCATCGGCGGATGCGTCAAATGTCACGGACACAATCTGCAGATCGCCCTCATCCAATACGCTATATGCATGACTTTCAATCACGGTCTGTAGCAGAACCCCAACTTGAACCGCATCCCAATTCTCAGCCATCGCCGATGCCGAAGACGCCGACCGAAAATCCAGCGCGCTTAATGGAATTGTAAGATCAGCATGTGTCGACATGCCCCTCCCCTAGTCGCGCAGGTACAAAATGAAAAGGCTCCCCGTGCGCAAACACGGCGAGCCCGTCCAAGGAACCTAGATTTAGGCAGCTTGTTTAAGCGGCAGCCGCAGCGGCCTGCTTCGCGATCTGCATATCTGCGACAATCAAATCGCCAATGTGCCCAAAGGCTTCCATGCCATAAGTGATCTGCATGTAGGAGCTGATGGAGGGTAAGAGTTGAGAGATTTGTTTATGGCCAAGCCCGGCTTTGTGGAGGCTGGTAAACATGCCTTCACCGACATGACGGCGTCCGCCCGGTGTTTGCTCAATCAAACGCGCAATCACGCCAGTTGCAGCGCCAGTATCCGCACCTGTCTTAGCAGAGAGCGTTCGTGCTCCGGGCATTTTCCGAAAGATAGCTTCGGCAAGCGGTGAGCCTTGTCGCTCCGCTGTGTTAAGAACAATGCCCAATGCTTCGCGCGTTTTGGCTTGGGTGAGGCCGGTCGAGTCCGCGCAGGTTTTGATTAGATTTTTAAGCATCGTGCAGGTTCCTTCTCAACAATCTAGAAGAATGAGCCTAGCTGACGCGTCTTGCTTGAAAGTTACCAGTTGGCCGGGATTCATTCACTTTCGGCAATAAGAAGTTAAGCTGTGTTAGGACCGGGTAAACAAAAACGTCGTTTTGGTTAACCTTTGGCGCCTACATGCGGTCTGGCGCCGTAATTCCGAGAATTGAGAGACCTGTTTCTAATTGGTGCAGCACGGCTTGGCAGAGCGCGAGACGAGAGGCTCGCACCTGGTCGTCCACATCACTTTTGAGGATCGGACACGCTGCATAGAACGCGCTAAATGTTTGTGCGAGCCCATAGACGTGCTCACAAACATAGTGCGGCATCCGCTTTTCTCGGGCCAATCGAAGCGCCAGCGCGAACCCATCCAAAGCGAGCACGAGCTTTTTTTCTTCGGGCGCCGCAATTTGGATTTCACCGGCAACAAGTCCTTCATCCGATGCGCGCCGCAAGATCGCCTTGATCCGCACGGCGGCATACAAGAGATAAGGCCCTGTCTTTCCTTCGAAACTTGTGAAGCGCTCTAAGTCGAACACATAATTTGTGGTGCGCTGGTTCTGCAAGTCAGCAAATCTGAGCGCTGCACGCGCCACCAATTCGCCAATCTCGGCTTTCTCATCCGCGCCAATATCTCCCGAGAGGCCTGCATCTCCAATGCGTTTTGTGGCCTCCTCAAGCGCCATGGCGTTTAAATCAGCCAGCCGAAGTGTGCCGCCTTCTCGGGTCTTGAACGGCTTGCCATCTTTGCCATTCACCGTGCCAAACCCAAGATGCTCGAGGCGGTCTTGGGCGATATAGCCAACTTTATCGGCCGCCCGAAACACTTGCTCAAAGTGGAGGGCTTGGCGCTGATCGACCACGTAGAGCATGCGGTCGGGTCCGATCGTATCGACCCGGTCTTTAATCGTCGCCAAGTCTGTCGCGTGATAGCCCGTCGCGCCACGAGAGTTGACCAGCATGAACGGTGGCATCGGATTCTTCAGCCGCGGCTGGCCATCCTTACCCACCGTTTCGACATTCTCATCATCTCGCGCAATATCGATGATCCATGCGCCATCATCTTCGCTCGCGAAGCCTTCTGCCTTGAGCGTATCAATCATCGGCGCGATCAATGGATCGACATCACTCTCGCCTTTCCAAAGATCGAATGACACATCCAGAAACCCGTAATCGACTTTCAATGCGGCCACTGAGACTTGGATAAAGTGCTGTAGCAAGGCCCGATACCCCGAGCGACCCGCTTGCATTTCAGCAACCGCCGCTTGCGCACGCTGCGCATAGCCAGCGTCGTCCTTCGAGCGCGCAGAGGCCATCGGATAGAGCCGAGACAGGTCTTCCATAGTCACCGGCGGCTCAGCCGGAAACGGGGCGCTTTGCGCGGCATCGAAATAGATCAGGTCAGGTTGCTCATCCCTCACCGCAACGATGAGAAGACCCATTTGGAGCCCCCAATCACCGAGATGCACATCGCCGGTTACGTTATCGCCCATAAACCGGAGCAAACGCACCAATGTGTCGCCGATCACTGCGGAGCGGATATGCCCGACATGCATTGGCTTTGCGACATTCGGGCCGCCAAAGTCGACCACGACCGATTCGGGATCTGACGCTGATCCACCGCCGGCCTGTTTGTCGCCTGCAATTTCAGCGGCCCGCATGGCCAAGGCCGACGTGGTCACTGTAATGTTCAAAAAACCTGGGCCTGCAATGTCGACGCGCTCGATATCGTTATGCGCTTCGACACGTGGGGCAATTTTAGCGGCAAGATCGCGCGGATTCATCCCCGCCTGCTTGGCGGCGCCCATACAACCATTGCACTGAAAATCAGTGAGCTCAGGCCGATCAGACTGTTTTACAGCGCCCCAACGGGCATCTAATCCTTCAGCTTCAAACGCAGCGCTACACGCGCCCGCCAATTGCGTCGCGAGATCTGTCATGTGTTTAAACTCCCGCGATTATTGCCCAGCACCCAGGCGGAAGCGTCGGCCTTCTTGATTGTAGGTAAGCTGTGCCTCGGTGAGATCAAAGCCAATCAAAATCTCAAAATTTGCTGCCGAAACAGATTCGTCGGCGCGCGGAATGATGATGCTTTGGATGACTTCCGTTTCACCCGTAACTGGACCATCGGAGAAATCAGCAGACACAGTAAATGACTGTTTGTTCAAGACTTTTCCACTGCGACGCGTGACAGCAATCCAATAGTCATAGTCTTTGCGATTGCTACTGCCCGCGGGGCCTTTGCCAAAAGCGAAATCGATCTCGAGTTCAGCCCGGACCGGGTCGGTTCCCGCATATCGGCAAAATAAGCGCACATCGACGATCTCGCCAGAGTATTGAACATTGCTAAACCGTTGGTCAGTCTCATTGAACTCAACGATCCTGGACGCATTGTAAATCGCGCCGGCAGGCGGACAAGTTCCAGCATTTTGACGCGAATCAAACGCATTGCTGATGCCAGATCCAGACTGACATGCGCCAAGCGCTAAGAGAGCGGTGGAGAGGGCGAGAAATCGCATATGTGTGATGCCTTGTCACTCTTGGCCTCATGCATGAGGCTTTCTAACTATCGTCGAGAGTGTTACCGGTCGAAAGCTAGGCGCGCAACGCCCTATCTGCGTCGCAATGATGAGGACACTGTAAGGAAATGAAGCCGCTGACCATTCTCCTTGCCGCACCGCGCGGATTTTGCGCGGGTGTCGACCGTGCGATCCAGATTGTCGAAGAGGCGCTGACTAAATGGGGCGCCCCGGTCTATGTTCGCCACGAGATCGTTCACAATCATCATGTCGTCTCGCGCCTAGAAGATATGGGCGCCGTTTTTGTTGAAGAATTAGACGAGTGCCCAGAGGACAGACCGGTTGTGTTTTCGGCGCATGGGGTGCCAAAGGCCGTCCCTGCCGCAGCCGCCGCGCGTGATATGGTCTATGTCGATGCCACCTGCCCGCTTGTTTCAAAAGTGCATGTTGAGGCGGAGCGGCATCACAAGTCTGGCCGCGAAATTGTCCTGATAGGCCATGCCGGACATCCTGAAGTGGTCGGAACCATGGGTCAGCTGCCGGATGGGGTGATGGCCCTCATCGAAACGGTCGAAGATGTTCGTGCATTTGAGCCTAAAGATCCCGCCAATCTCGCCTTTGTCACACAGACCACATTGAGTGTGGATGATACTGCCGAGATTGTTGCTGAGCTGCAAACGCGCTTTCCAGAGATCAATGCACCGCACAAAGAAGACATTTGCTACGCGACCACCAACCGCCAGGACGTGGTCAAAGTCATGGCCGATCGCGCCGATTTGTTCCTTGTCATTGGCGCAGAGACCTCATCCAACTCAAAACGGTTGGTTGAAGTCGCCAAACGTGCAGGCTCAAATGATGCGCGCCTGGTCGCCAGCGCCGAAAACATCGACTGGACCTGGTTCGAGGGTGTTGAAACGCTCGGTCTGACAGCGGGCGCCAGCGCCCCTGAAGACCTCGTGCAAGGCCTGATCGCAGCTTGCCGCGCCCGCTATGAGATTTCTGTCGAAGAGATCACGACCACGGAAGAAAGTGTCGTGTTTAAACTTCCTCGAATCCTCAAAACGGCCTAAGTCGCCCTCCGTCGACACCCAAGCAATTGCGACTCGGGCGGGACCGGCGTATAGCGCGCGGCATATCTCTCAGACACTCGCCGCATGAAAGCTTGCTATGATCCCACGCTATGCCCGCCCCGCCATGACCGCCATTTGGGACCCCGAGAGCAAATATAGCATTTGGTTGGAAATCGAAACACTGGCTGCTGAAGCCATGGAGTCGCTCGGGCAAATCCCTGAAGGAACCAGCGCCGTCGTCCGCGAGAAAGCCGCGTTCGAGGTCGCTCGGATCGATGAGATCGAAGCCGAAGTCAAACATGACGTCATCGCCTTTCTGACCAATGTCGCCGAACATGTCGGCGAGCCAGCGCGCTTCCTCCATAAAGGCATGACCAGTTCGGATGTTTTGGACACCTGCCTGAACGTCCAATTGGTGCGGGCGACTGAGCTTTTGATGGAGGGCTTAGACCGGGTTCTGGCGGCGCTCGAGACGCGCGCCTTTGAGCACAAATTGACGCCAACGATTGGCCGGAGCCACGGCATTCATGCAGAGCCGACCACGTTTGGGGTTAAACTCGCAACCTTCCATGCTGAGTTCCAGCGCGCCAAACGCAGGCTCGAAACTGCCCGTGAAGAGATTGCAACATGTGCCATTTCTGGCGCGGTTGGAACATTTGCGAATATCGATCCCCGCATCGAAGAATATGTTGCGGAAAAGCTCGGCCTCACGCCAGAGCCTGTCTCCACCCAAGTCATCCCGCGCGACCGCCATGCCGCTTACTTTGCAACACTTGGCGTTATCGCATCTTCGATCGAGCGCCTCGCGGTCGAGATCCGCCACTTGCAGCGCACTGAGCTTTACGAAGCTGAAGAGTTTTTCTCCAAGGGACAAAAAGGCTCATCAGCCATGCCGCATAAGCGCAATCCGGTTCTGACCGAAAACCTGACTGGACTTGCGCGCCTGGTACGAATGGCGGTGATGCCAGCCATGGAAAATGTCGCGCTGTGGCATGAGCGAGATATTTCGCACTCATCGGTGGAACGGGGAATCGGACCAGATACGACCATCCACCTCGATTTCGCCCTACATCGTCTGGCGGGCGTAATTGAGAACCTGCTCGTCTATCCAGACAATATGCAGGCCGTCATGGACAAGATGGGCGGGCTGCACAATTCCCAGCGTGTGCTTCTGGCATTAGTGGAAGCGGGCAATAGCCGCGAAGACAGCTACAGTATGGTTCAGCGAAACGCGATGAAAACCTGGGCTGGCGAAGGCGCGTTTTTGGAGCATCTGAAAGCCGACGCTGATGTGACGGCAAAGCTGTCCGATGAAAAGCTCGAGAGCCTCTTCGACGACGGCTATCACTTCCAACGCGTCGACTATATTTTTGAGCGTGTGTTTGGGCGGCACACATAGAATCTGAGTGTCCGGGTCTTCTGCTGCACGATCTAAATCAGCGGCCCCTCGGCTTGCCATCTTAGCTCGGTTGCTGTCTTTTCTAAAAGCTGGGTTGATCTGTTTCTGGAAAAGAAAAAATATGCTTCGTTTTGATATGCGTCGCTGGTTTTTGAGCAGTGTTTTTTGCGTCCTCGCGGGAGGGATGAGTGCTTGCGCACCGGCGCAGAGCGATGAGACGGCGAGTGCGCTCCAACCCGAACTTCAAACCGCGCTTGATGAAAGGTTCCCATCATCACCTGATGTTACTCAACCGGGTTTCGTTCTTCAGATTTCAAATCAAGGAGACGCCGTCTTTCAAGCAACGTCCGGGGCTGCCGATATTGAGCAAGCTCGGCTGATCACATCAAAAACGGTCTTTCACATCGCCTCCTTATCCAAGCAGATCACAGCGGCAGCGCTCGCACATGCAATTGAGGAGGGTTTGGTGACGCTCGATGATCCGGTCAGTCGCTGGGTGCCCGAAACGCAGAAGTATGGTGATGACCTCACGATTGCGCATCTCGTTTACATGACGAGCGGCCTGACAGAGTATACTGACGTGCCCGCACCCGGTGATCGTCCCTGGGCGACGTTTCACTATTTCACGGTCGATGACGCGATCGATGCGAGCCTGGCCGCTGAGACGCTTCAGTTTGAGCCAGGCACCGCATGGCGCTACAATAACATCAATTACATGCTTATCGCACGCATTGTCGAGCAAGCCTATGAGACCCCATTTAGCGCGGTCGTTCGCCAAAAAATCTTTGAGCCTTTGAGCATGAATGCATCACTCATCAATGACGATATCACAACAATTATTCCCAATCGCGCGAATGGATATTTGCCGCGTTTGCAACCCGTCTTGGATGAACTACGCAGTGGGGCGGGGATCCAAGTGCAGTCGACCGATGACTTGGTGATGATCCGGCGCAACGCCCCACACTATGGCGGCAGTGGCGTCATGACGAGCATGGACGACTGGTCAAAATGGCAATCGGAGCTGCTGACACATAGCGTTTTCGGAGACGCCTATTGGGCGCTTATGAAAAGCCGAAAAGTGTTTGATCATGACAAAACAAATGACGCGTTTGGTCTGGTTCACGGCGAACAAGGCGGTCGCGCAACGCTCTGGTATTCCGGCGGCGATATCGACACATCGACCTATGCTGTCACGTTTCCAGAAACCGGCATGAGCGTGTCTTGTTTCTCGAATAATCCGCTCGATAGTTGCGAACAAAAAGCGCGTGAAGCGATCGAGATCTTGATCGAGTTTGACGCGCTATGACGTTCGGCATCGACTGCAGCCCGTTGGGAGACACTCCATGCGCTATATTGTGAGCCTCTTTGCATCGCTCTTGTATCTCCCGAGCGCGCTCAGCGCGGAGCCGACCGTAAAAGTCATCAATTTCACCGCCGATTGGTGCCCGAACTGTCAGATCCTCAATCCACGACTAGACGAAGCAATTTCTGGCTTCGCAACGAACACTGTTGCGCGCGTTGACCTCGATACCACGGGCGCAGGGCGGAGCGCATCGCCGCTCGAACGGGCTGCGGTTCGCACCGAAGCTCTCGAACAGGCCGCTGATCATCAAGTAGCGTATCTGTGGAACCAATATGGCGGCATCACGGGTCTCGCAGTGGCGGTCTCGTCCGATACGGGTGAGCGACTCGCCTGTTTCATGCGGCCGATGACCGCTGACGATATCGAAGCGCGTCTGCGCTTGTCGCTACAGCTGGCTGAACATGGCAAACCTGGACAACGCAGCGCGCTGGATCAGCACTGCCCAGAGCCTCCGCGCGGATAAGCTTTCGTTAAGGTTCCCGCCTTCACCCTGCCGCAATTCCACGTCACAAAGTGACGCTGACGAGTGGCTGAAAAGGTGAGCGGGCGTGAAAGCTTCGAACGGGAAACCCGGCCTGAAGAAACCTGTCCAAAAACCCGCAACGGTGCAAGCGCGAGGAGCCAGTATGGGGATCTTTCGAGGACGGCCCATTTTGAAATGGGGCTTGGTTGCAAGCTTCGTTCTCACGCTCATCGGCGTGCTTGCCGCATGGCTATATTGGCAAAGCCTTTATCGCGGCATGCCAACTTTACCAGCGACGGCTGAGCTCTGGGACGCCAATCGTGAACCGGCAATTGAATATGTTGATCGAACCGGAAAAACCATAGCGATTCGCGGTCCGCGTTATGGCCGCGCGATCAAA
>JBCBQS010000103.1:0-9741 GCA_039820085.1 Pseudomonadota bacterium | reverse complement strand
ATAGACGTCCAGGTTTCGCCCAGGCTGCCCAAGCGGCTGTTCGTCGAGATAGAAGGCCACGTTTGGCGCAAGGCCAGCGACGCCTGGACGTCTATGCCGCAGACCTTGAGCGCGTAGAGGTCCTGTCCGGACCGCAAGGCACGCTCTTTGGAGCAAGCTCACAGGCGGGTACGGTTCGCCTGATCACGAACAAGCCAAACTTCAGCGGTTTTGATGCATCATTGAAGGCGTCCACCTCATTCACTGAAGGTGGGGAAATGAGCAATAGCGTCGAAGCTATGCTGAACGTGCCTGTGTCAGACAATTTCGCATTGCGCGGTGTCGTCTATACAGACAATCAAGGCGGTTACATTGATAATGTCGGTGGCACAGTGACCGCCGAGGAGTCGGCGCGCTTCCGACCCGCAGGCACTGTCAGAGATAATGGCTTGGTCGTTTCGCCAGGTCGTGCGGGCTTCCAAGCGGGCGCTGATTTGTCCGGCGTCAATTTCATTCCGGCCAATAATAGTTCGTTCGTCGAAAATGATTTCAACGATACGGTGTATGCTGGATTCCGCTTGAGTGCGGCCTATGAATTCAATTCTGATTGGAGCCTCTTGGTCACGCACGCGCAGCAGCAGCTCGATACGGAAGGGGTGTTCTTCGCCGATCCGGACCTCGACGATTATGACATCCAGCGTTTCTCAGATGATGATGTCGAAGACTCTTATCACAATACGAGTTGGACCTTGGAAGGGCGGATCGGGATGCTCGAAGCCCTTTACACAGGGGCCTACACCGACCGGACAACCGAACAGACGGTCGACTATACGGACTATCTCTTCGTTGGTCAGTATTTGCCATATTATATCTGTGACGCGTCGGTGACGTATCCTGGAACGGCAGCGCCGAGCGGCACCTGTCAGGCCCCCGATCTATTCGTTGACTCTCTCACGGAATTGAAAGTCGAGACCCATGAGCTGCGGTTCAACACGCCGGCTGAAAACAGATTACGGGCAACCTTTGGGGGCTTCTATTCGGATCTCGAACTGCTTGAGCGCAACGACTTTACCTATCCGGGGTCTCGGTTTGCGGAAGGCTTCAACGGCGTTCTCGGCTTCCCTGAGAATTTCCCGCTGACCAATACAGCAGTGACGGGTGAGATTGGCAGCGCGTCACCTGGTTTCTTCAGCGACCCAGGTCCGTTTCCTGAAAGCGCAATTTTCCGGAACGATGTGCTGCGCACCGACGAGCAAATTGGGCTGTTTGGTGAGGCGACGTTTGATATTAGCGAGCAGTTTGCCATCACATTCGGCGCGCGCTGGTACGATATCGAAGTTGATCTTGAGGGCTCTGCCAACTCGTCCTTCTTCAATCTCGGCCAAGCGACTGACCAGCAGCGGGCCGGTACCAATATTTCAGCCCAATTCGCGCCGAACAATCCATTTGGCGCGCCTGATACGGCCTCGACGGACGGGTCGATCTACAAGCTGACAGGATCCTACACGCCGACAGATGATGTCTTACTTTATGCGACATATTCTGAAGGGTTCCGACCAGGGCTGTTGAACCGACCGGGTGGCCGGACCAATCCGGATATGACCTATACCGTCCCGTTTGCAGTCGATACGGATGACATCCAGAACTATGAGATTGGTTGGAAAACCGAACTGTTCGACAATTCGCTGCGCTTTAATGGGTCTGCCTTCTTCGTTGAAATCGAAGGGCTCCAAGCGACCATCTTCGATCCTTCAATCGTCAACTTGTTCTTCTCGGACAATGCCGCGAATGCGGAGATTACGGGGATTGAGGGCGACTTTACCTGGGTGCCTTACGCCATTGATGGTTTGACGATCGCTGGTGCGTTCTCATTCCTAGACACCGAGATTACCGAAGTGCTGGTGCCGACCAATGATGTGCTTGTTGGCTCTGACCTTGCGTTTGCACCCGCCTTCCAAGGCAATCTGCGCGCACGCTATGAGTGGGATCTTGAGCGCGAAATCGGTGGTTCGTCATTGACCGCCCATGTCATGCCGCAAGTCGTCTTCTCCGACGACTCTGTCAGCGATATTGTCGAGATCAATAAAGGCGATGTTGACGGGTATGTCGTTCTCGGCGGCACGCTGGGTGTGACAGCCGATCAATGGACGGCAGAGCTCTTCGCCACCAATCTGACGAACGAGTACGCTCAGTTGAGCAACAGCTTCCAGTTTGACCGCAACCGCGTCACACCGATGCGGCCGCGGACAATTGGGGTTCGTGTCGGATATGACTTCTAAGCCGAACCGGTTTTAGGCTATGACGGCAGCGCTCTGAGTGTTCAGGGCGCTGCCTTTTTTATGGACCAGACATGGACGCACCGGCCAAACAGACACGGGCTGATCAGATCAAGCAGGCGCAAGCGGCTATGCAGGCGGGTCGCTTCGCCGATGCGTCGGCGCTTTCAGCACGTCTCTTAGCCAGCGATCCGCGGGATCAGGATGCCCTCTACATCGCGGCCGTTGCAGCGCGTTACTCCAATCAATTTGAAACCGCTGCCCAGCATTTACAGGTGCTCAAACAGGCCGCACCAGAATATGGGCGCGCATTCCAGGAAGATGGCCATTTGCGCCTAGCGATGGGCGATCGGGTGGCGGCGCTCACCGCGTACCAATTGGCGACGCGCTACAATCCCGCTCTGACTGCAAGCTGGCAGGCTCAAGCCGATCTGATGCGAAACTCTGGCGACATCTCTGGAGCTGACCAGGCTTTGGCGCAATTACAACGTGTAAAAGCGCTGCCGCGCGAATTGCTGGCGGTCACCAATCATCTCCACGAGGGGCGCATTCTGCGTGCCGAAGAGATTGCCCGTGCCTTTATGCGCAAAAACCCGCAGCATATTGAGGGCATGCGGTTGCTCGCGGATATCGGCTCGCGGCTCGGCGTTCACGAAGACGCGGATTTTCTGCTCGAGACCGCGATTGCGTTAGATCCAGACAATCTCCAGCTGCGGATCGATTACATACAAGTTTTGCGTAAGCGCCAGAAGTTTGCTGAGGCACTGGCGCAGGCGAAAACCCTCTTAGAGCGCGATCCAGATAGCCCCGTCTTCCAATCCCTCTTTGCGATTGAGAGCATGCAGGCTGGCGCCTATGACGCTGCGCTTGAGGCCTTCGACCGCGTTCTCTCAAAACTGCCGAACGATCCTGCGACCCTGACATCACGTGGGCACGCGCTCAAAACATTTGGGCGGTCCGAAGACGCTGTGGCCTCTTATCAAGCCGCCGCGCGCGCCGCGCCGCACTATGGCGACGCTTGGTATGCGCTTGCCAATCTCAAGACCTATCGCTTCTCAGACCAAGAGCTTGACGAGATGGTCTCGGTCAAAGACTCAGCCGACCTGTCCTTCATGGCGCGCGTGCATATCGCGTTTGCGCTCGGCAAGGCGTTTGAGGATCGCGGGGACTATCATGCTGCCTTTGAAAACTATGAGGCCGGGAACGCGCTGAAACGAAAGCAAACGCGATACACGACAGACCAAATGCTGGCTGAGTTTGAAGCGCAGAAAACCTATTGCACGAAAGATATCCTGAGCGCGCAAAGCGGGAAGGGGTATCCAGCTCCCGACCCGATTTTTATTGTCGGCTTACCGCGCGCAGGCTCCACGCTGATTGAGCAAATTCTCGCGTCTCACAGTCAGGTCGATGGCACTTTGGAGCTGCCGAATATCTTATCCCTCGCGCATCGGTTACGGGGGCGGAATCTCGTCAGCGACCGCGATCGCTACCCAAGGGTGCTCACGGATCTGTCACAGGATGACTTACAAGCGCTTGGCCGGGATTATATCGACAATACCCGCATTCATCGCCAGGACGCGGCTTTTTTCACCGACAAAATGCCGAACAATTTTCGGCATATTGGGCTGATCCATTTGATCTTGCCCAATGCCAAAATCATAGACGCCCGCCGCGCGCCGCTCGACTGTTGTTGGTCTGGCTACAAACAGCTCTTCGCTGAGGGACAAGAGTTTACGTATGGATTGGACGAGATCGGGCAGTACTATCGCGCTTATGTCGACCTCATGGACCATTGGGAGTCTGTCTTGCCGCAGGGCCGAATCTTAAGGGTCCAGCATGAGGACGTCCTCAGTGACCTAGAAGGGCAGGTGCGCCGTTTGCTCGATTATTGTGAGTTGCCGTTCGAGACCGCTTGCGTAGACTTTCACCAAACAGATCGAGCTGTTCGAACGGCGAGCTCAGAACAAGTTCGCCAACCGATCAATCGAGCCGGTCAAAACCAATGGACGCCATATGAGCCGTTTCTAGACCCGTTGAAACACGCGCTCGGTCCAGACTTGATCGGCGAAGAAGGAAACAGACCATGAGCGCAAGATCCGAGGAAGCGCTGATCGCGATACGTCAAATCCAAAGGCGCACCGAACAAGCGTCTAAGAAACTCGCCGCGCAAGCGCGCCTGACGCCGTCTCAGTTGATGGTAATGCAAATCCTTGCCGAACGCGGTGAGATTTCCGCGGGCGAGGTGTCTAATCTGACCCAACTCAAGCATGCGACGATTACCAGTCTCGTCGACAAATTGGTGGCCCGTGGGTTGATGGCGCGGCGACGGTGTGAAGAAGATCGGCGCCGCGTTTGGCTCACGCTCCTGCCAGACGGGCAAACGGCGCTCACCGCCGCGCCGGATTTGCTCCAAGAGACGTTCCAAACGCGCTTTGAAAAGCTGCCCGATTGGCATCAATCTATGTTGGTCTCGTCGCTTGAGCGGATCGCGGCCCTGCTGGACGCGGAAGACTTAGACGTTGCGCCAATCCTCGATGTTGGTCCGTTGGACGAGCGGCCCTAATCGGATCCGAGTTTACTTCTGACCGATTGGACCTATCACCAACCTGATTTTGTATTGTGAGGGTCCGTCATGCTGATGACGATTGCTGAGATACTCAGCCAAAAAGATCTCGCGACGGCGCAAGAGCTGTGCACATTAGTGGCTTGGCGCGACGGTGCAGAGACAGCTGGCAAAACGGCGCGCGAAGTTAAGCGGAACCAGCAAGCCGATCTGACAAGCCGCATGGGTGTGAAACTGCGCGATTTACTCCAGCAAGCGTTGACGAAAAACCCGGTCTTCCAAGCGGCTGCGCAACCGAAACAAATGTCGAAACTCTTGGTCAGTCGGACGGAGGCCGGAGGCGGGTATGGTCTGCATGTCGACAACGCGTTTATGCCGGTGAGAGACGGACAAATGCGGACGGACCTATCTTTTACGCTCTTTCTGTCAGCGCCGGAGACATATGAAGGCGGAGAATTGGTGATCGAGCATTCTGGACAAACGATCAGCGCCAAACCGGGTGCCGGTGATTTGATCCTCTATCCTTCGACCAGTTTGCATCAGGTCCAAACTGTGACGGCTGGAACGCGCCTGGTTTGCGTCGGGTGGATCGAAAGCCAAATCCCGCGCGCTGATGACCGCGAGGCCCTGTTTGATCTTACCAATCTCAAAGCCGAGCTCGCAAAGGATCATGATCCACAATCGCCGATCATGCTGACGCTCTCGAAAACACTCGCAAACCTGAAACGGCGGTTCAATTGAGCCAGCCGTTTCGGGGGCGTTTATAAGTAGTCTCCCGTATCGCAATCGACTGGCTTTCGAATGAGATTGCGGCGCGTTGCTGAAGGCGCAGTCAGCTGACAGCGATATGGCATTGTGCGTTCAAACGGAGAGCCAAATGATCAGCGCTGCAACTCGATGGCCGGTGCGCCTTATCAAACACGTCTCGGCACGAAAATCTGAGCTGTTTTGGGCCTGGATCGCGTATCAAAGTATCAAAGGCATATTGACCACGTCACTGATCTGGGTGCCGCTATTCCTTTGGTGGCAAAGCGCCGGCTAAGGCAAGGCTTGCATATCGGCGCAGTGTTCTCAGGCGTCGGCTCTCGGGTCAAATCGATCTAAATGCTTGTCCGTTCAGCCCGCCGCTTTAAAGACTGTTTAGACGGCGCACAAAGACGCCAATAGCCTCTGGGAGGGCAAGCATGAGTAAGGGTGACGTCAAAGTGTCGAGTCCGAATTATGGCGGCTTCCAGAATGAGATTTATTTTGGCGGGCTGCAGGGTGTCATTCCGGAATATCCGATCGATTTTAAAACCCTGGTCGAACGGGCCGAAGCCGCCATGCCTGATTATGTGCTCAACTATGTTCAAGGTGGGTGCGGCGATGAACTGACCCAAGACCGGAACGCGAGCGCCTTCCATCACTGGGGAATGGTTCCGCGCATGTTGGTGGACACAACCGAGCGGGATCTCACGGTAGACCTGTTTGGCGAGACGCTGCCAAGTCCTGCTTTCATGGCGCCCATCGGGGTGAATGGGATTTGTACCCAAGATGGCCATGGCGATATTGCTGCGGCGCAAGCCTCTGCTTTGACCGGCGTACCCTTCATGGCCTCAACGCTCGCCAATGACCCTCTTGAAGAGGTCATCAAGCATTGCGGCGATGTTCCGGCCTATTTCCAGCTCTACACACCCAAAAACCGGGAGCTTGCAGAAAGTCTGATCTCTCGTGCGGAGAAAGCCGGCTACAAAGCCATCGTTGTGACTTTGGACACGTGGGTGACAGGGTGGCGACCACGCGATCTTGCCGCCTCTAACTTTCCGCAATTGCGGGGCCATGTGCTTGAAAACTATTTTTGTGACCCGGTGTTTCGCTCGCTCTTAGCCGCGCCGCCTGAAGAAGATCGTCAAACAGCGATCGTGACCTGGGCCGGTGTGTTTGGTGAGGTTCTGACCTGGGATCACATTCCGTGGCTTCGGGAGAGCACGAAATTGCCCATCGTCCTGAAAGGCATCTGCCATGAAGACGATGCCCGCAAAGCCAAAGACCTCGGCATTGATGCAGTCTATTGCTCCAATCATGGCGGTCGCCAAGCGAATGGCGGCATCGGTGCGATTGATATGCTGCCCGGCGTGGTCAAAGGCGCAGGCGATCTGCCGGTCCTGTTCGATTCTGGCGTGCGATCTGGCACGGATATTGTGAAAGCCATTGCGCTTGGCGCCACGGCTGTGGGTGTCGGGCGGCCTTACGCGTACGGACTTGCGCTCGGAGGCGCGAAGGGCGCCGCCCACGTCTTGCGGTGTATGCTCGCAGAGGCGGACCTCCTGATGGCGGTCAATGGGTATCCATCATTGGACCACGTCCGGATGGAAGGCGCGCAGCGCGTCGAGGCATAACCTTCCGTATGACCTTAAGCAGCTTCGCGCTCTAACAGGCCGAAGAAGCCAAGCACTTTAACGATTTTTCCGGCATCATTGACTTCGGCGACATCGAACCCGGGCATAATCAATTCATCATTCAGATGAATGGCCCAGTGGTAGCGATAGAAATTGTTCTGAACGTCGAGCTCACTTGCGCGCGAATAAATTGCACCAGGGATTTGTGCTTGCACTTGAGCGACCATGTCCAGAAATGCCTGTCGGCCAATAATGTTATGATTGGGATCGGCAAAATGGACATTATGTTCCAGCGCGGCTTCGACGAGGGCGACTTGTTCGTCGGGGTCCGTCGTATTCCAAACCGCGAGCATCTTGTTTAAGTTCTCTTGCTGAATATCCATGAGGCAAAGTCCTTGCAATAAAACCGACCGTCGGTTTGTTTTACAAGGCGAACGACGTGTTGTAAAGAGACGGCTATGGCGACCCAAAAACAGCGATCCGATTCGACGCGTAGTCTGCTTCTGAAAGCCTTCAGAGCCTCGCTTTTGCGAAAAGGCTTGGAGCGTACGACGACCCAAGGCGTTTTGCTTGAAATCGGTCTCAGCAAAGGCGCGATGTACCACCATTTCCGCAGCAAGACGGAGATTGTGGAGGCCATTTACACCGAAGAGTCGCGGGCAGCGATTGAGAAAGCGTTCAAAAAAGCCGAGCAAAACCAGGGCCCGCTTGTTCATCTAAAGAGCGCCTGCTTGGCATGGACCGCGGAAGTGCGCGTGCCGAGTATCTCTAAAATCCTATTCGAGATCGGCCCGACTGCGCTCGGCCCAGAAAAGGCCAAAGCGATTGAGAATGCGCATAGCCTGAGTTTGATCGAAGGCTTGCTTGAAACCGCGATTGTTGAAGGCGAGATTAGCAAAACCGATCCAAAATTGATCGCGTCGTATCTCAATGCCTTGGTGGAACAAACCGCATTGCACTACTTGCGTCGAGGCGAAGGCTCACTCGATTTGCTCGACCGATCGATCGAAGCGATTTTCGACTCTTTACGCGCTTAAGGCCTGCGCACACTCAGCCAGCACCTTCGGCATTCAATCGCTGAAAACCCAATTTGATGGATGTCATTGGGCTGAAACTATGCACCATGACCGCAAGTGCAATCGTCTGACCGAATCTGATCTGACGCGCTGAGAGATATGAATTGAAGGGGAAATTCCTATGAGACTGAAGACTTTAAGTACCGCATTCACCGTTGCCGCCATCGCGGGCCTGGCAATCGGCCTGATGCCCGCTGCGCAGGCCGAAACCTGCATTTTGGACACCGATGGTGACGGCATAGCCGATGGGACAGGCGGCGCGACCGATAATGGCAGCGTCGATACCAATCTCGCGTGCGGAACCGATGCAACCGCAAGCGGAAGTGCGTCCGCGACGGCGATCGGCGCAGACTCGATTGCCGATGGCCTCGGCGCAACCGCCTTAGGTTTCAATGCGGAAGCGGACGCGGATTTTGCCGTCGCGCTTGGCGGCCAGGCGCTCGCAGAGGGCGCGAACTCAACCGCTGTCGGTGATTTTGCCACCGCGGGCGCGAATGATACGGTTGCGGTCGGCGCCGATGCCGCTGCGATTGCAGAGGACGCCACTGCGATTGGCGAAAACAGCTTTGCCGCATCGGAAGGGGCGACGGCGATCGGGGAAGACTCTGTCGCGACTGGATTCCAATCGACAGCGTTGGGCGAAAATGCCGTGGCATCTGGTGACAATGCCATCGCTATCGGCGTTGACATTGACAACAATGGAGACGGGGCGAGCGCTGCTGCAGCTGGGGCGATTGCGATTGGCGCCGATGCCAGCGCCGGGTTTGCGAATTCTGTTGCAATCGGGCAGGGGGCTGCGTCGACCCGCGCCAATCAGGTCGCACTTGGCACAGCCTCTAACACGGTCACTTTGCCGGGCATCACCTCAACAGAAAGCGCATCGGCGCAATCTGGCCCGGTTGAACTCGTCACCACCGATGCGTCGGGTAACCTCGCATCAGATGGCGGCGCGTTACAAAGCCAAGTCGACACCAATACCAATTCGATCGCGGTCTTGCAGGCCGGGTTGGGCGGAACGCCTGGCGGGGTCGCCGCTAACTCCGATTTGATTGCATTGAACACCAGCGCGATTGGTCAAAACACGGCGGCCATCGCCCTCAACTCAGCCGCGGTGTCAGAACTCAGAGAAGGGCTCGCCTCGCTCGCCTCCATGCCGGACCTTTATTTGAACAAGGATGAGACCTGGACCGTGGCGGGCGGACTGAGCCTTTATGATGATGGGTTTGGCGGTTCTGAAACGGCTTTTGGGGGCGGCTTTCAAATGCGCAGTTCGACGGCGGACAAATGGTCGGTCGGGATCGCTGCGGGACTGTCCAAAAACACCCAAACCGTCCGCCTTCAAGCCCGCATCGGCGGATAGGCGATAGGCGCATGGTAAGTGTTCGTAAAATTTGGAGCGGGCGATGAGATTCGAACTCACGACCCCAACCTTGGCAAGGTCATTCCAGACTCTAAACACCTGAGTTTAC
>JBCBQS010000102.1:0-9766 GCA_039820085.1 Pseudomonadota bacterium | reverse complement strand
TTCTCATCGCTCTACAAACCCTTCTTGCTGGCAGTGTCGGCGGATACCGCGGACGAAATCGCAAGGGCATCGGCCACGAAAACGATATCGAGCTCGAACGCAAAGTCCGCCGCCACGCCAATATGACAGAGTACGCTCCGATCTATCTGACCGTCTTGGCCTTGTTCGAGATTATTGCCGGTCAGACCACGGCCATTCTGTGGTTGAGCGCGCTGTTCGCAGTCGCACGCCTCTTCCATGCCATTGGATTTTCATCCTCGGCCGGCTCGCACTTGGTGGATGCCGATGGTGGCCGCAGGCTTTTTGTATTGTCGCGGATGATCGGCGCCGGACTGACCCTTATTCTATCGCTCGCCTTGGCGGTGATGTTGGTTTTGCACCTGACCAGCTTAGGCTAAGCCCCGCCTCAGCTCACCCCAAAGAGCGCTTCGCTTTGTACCAGCAGCGCTTCACCGCCATGCGTCACGCCAGCGACTGCGCCGGGTGCTGCGGCGAGAGATGTATCCGCGAAGAAGCTCGCTAGAGCGGTAAGACGATCGCGAATAGGGCCGTCTTGAGAGCGCACCTCAATCGCGCCTTTGGTCAGGAAATGCCCCCCGATCACATCGCCTGCCAGCGCTAGGTACGCCGTTGCACCTGCAAGGGCGACCTCGCGGTTTTCGCGCATTGTGCGTTTCATCCAATCGGTCGCCTCAGAAAGCGCCTCCTTAGCCACAACAAGCCGATCAGCAATATGCACCAATGTGGGGTCATTCGTATCTCTGGCATCTCGCGCCGTCTGATCAATTTCTTCAATCATTGCGGTCATCGCTGCGCCGTCCGCCATGGACAGTTTCCGCCCCGCCAGATCAATCGCCTGAATGCCGTTTGTGCCCTCATAAATCGGCGTGATCCGCGCATCGCGATAAAGCTGCGCGGCCAAAGTCTCGTTCATGAATCCCATGCCGCCATGAACCTGAACACCAATGCTGGCGACGTCCACGCCCATATCCGTTGACCACGCTTTTGCGATCGGTGTCAGCAATTCTTCGCGCAGTTTGGCTGCCTCTCTTTCCTCAGGCGTCTCGCCCACTTCGGCGAGGTCTGCAGCCATACCGGTCGCATAACAAATCGCCCGCGCGGCCATAACTTTCGCGCGCATTTCGATCAGCATGCGTCTGACATCGGCATGGTGGATGATCGGCGCCGCGCCCCCAACGCCCGGGACACTTCCCTGTTTGCGCTCCTGGGCGTATTCAAACGCCGTCTGCCAAGCCGCCTCGCCGACCCCGACGCCTTCTAGCCCGACGTTCAAACGAGCCGAATTCATCATCGTAAACATGCAGGCAAGGCCTTTGTTCTCCGCACCGATAAGCCAGCCTGTCGCATTGTCATATTCCATCACACAAGTCGGTGAGGCGTGAATGCCGACTTTTTCCTCGAGCCCGATACACTTCACATTGTTCTCATCGCCGAGGCTGCCATCGGCGTTTACAAGCCGCTTGGGGACCAGGAACAGTGAAACACCGCGCGAGCCTTCCGGTGCATCCGGCAAGCGCGCCAGAACGAGGTGGATGATGTTCTCAGCAACATCATGATCGCCCCATGTGATGTATATCTTTTGACCCGTAATCGCATAGGAGCCGTCGCCATTTGGAACCGCTTTGGATTTAAGTGCGCCGACATCTGAGCCAGCTTGCGGTTCGGTCAAGTTCATTGTGCCGGTCCAGTCAGCGCTGACCAGTTTGGGCAAGTACATGGCTTTCTGCTCGTCAGTGCCATGCGCGAGGAGCGCTTCGATCGCGCCAAAGCTAAGCATCGGACACAGCGTGAAGGCCATATTGGCCCCATGAAACATCTCCATCACAGCGAGCCCGAGGACTTTCGGCAGCCCCTGCCCACCCCACTCTTCTGGTGCAGACAGGCCCATCCATCCACCATCGCGAAACGCTGCATACGCATCTGCAAATCCGGGGGCTGCGGTCACGCCGCTATCAGTTAAAGCCGCTCCAGCTTTGTCACCTTCGGGGTTGAGCGGCGCCAGGACATCGCGCGCGAGCTTGCCCGCTTCTTCTAAGATTGGATCCAATAAGTCGGCATCATAGTTTTCGAACGCTGCATGACCTTCGAATTTCGAGAGGCCGGCCAAATGGTTTAAAGAAAAGGCGATTTCATCGACGGGGGCGGTGTAAGCCATGTATCATGCAGCTCCGGCATAAGAGTTATCATCGAACTTCTTTTACATTGCGTCTGGCCAAGAGGAAATCCCACGCTACCTTTTGGCGCAGGAAAGACCCGCCATGCAAAGGAATCTCACCATGCGAATTCTAGCCGTTTCAGCGAGCCTGCTCGCGCTCACTCTCCCTGCTCAAGCGAATCCAACACTCGAAGGCGTTGCATCTGGCCTTTATGAGCTTGAGAAAACACACGCGTTTTTGACTTGGACTGTCCAGCATAATGGTATTTCGGGATATTCCGTGAACTTTACCGACTTTGACGCGGATTTGGTTTTTGATGCGGAAACGCCAGCCAATTCGCAGCTCTCCGTGAATATTAATCCGACAGCCCTCAACACGAACTATCCCGATCCGGTCAAAAAAGTGGAATGGGAAGAAGAGCTTGGAACCGATCCACGATTCTTGAACGCGGGAGAATTCCCGGCCATCACATTCACCTCGACCTCGGTTGAACAGACCGGCGATTTCACCGGAACGGTGACGGGTGACCTCACATTCTTGGGCGTGACCCAACCCGTCACCTTGGACGTTTCTTATGGCGGCGTCGCTAATCCTCCATGGTTTGGTCAGCGTGATGTGATTGGATTTACTGCGTCAACCACCTTCAATCGCTCAGACTTTGGTCAGACTTCGATGTCCGGTGTCATTTCTGATGCGGTCGAAATCGAGTTCTCTGGCGAGTTCTTACAAGCCGAAGAATAGGTTTCGACGGTTCGAACCAAATAGCAAAAAGGACGCACAGAAGATGACCTTGAAGTCATATTTGATTGTTGGTGGGAGCGCGTTTGCGCTTGCCGCCTGTGGAAGCCCTTCAGAAGAAACCAGCATCGATGATGCTCCAACCCCGCCGGTTGAAGCAGAGGCCGACGGAGAGCTTCATCCTCTCCTCGCCGAGGTTGCGGCAGGCGCATACTCATTGGAGAAAACGCACGCCTTTATGACCGTTAAAGTGGGTCATTCGGGCGGCATCTCTGACTATCGCATTAGCTTCACCGATTTCGACGCCTCACTCGATTTTGATCCTGCGGCGCCCGAAAGCTCAAGCATTTCATTCTCGATCAATCCAGCTGCCGTCGAAACAAATTACCCAGGGGACTATTCTGTCGGGCATGCAGACAGCCAATGGTCGAGTTGGAATGAAGATGTCTCGCGTGACGCGAAATGGCTGAATTCAGACGCCTTCCCGGAAATCACATTTGTCTCGACAGGCGCAACAAAGACAGGTGACCTTTCCGGCACAGTCACCGGCGACCTCACGCTGCTCGGCGTCACCAAGCCGGTTACGCTGAACGTCACCTATAATGGTGTCGCAAACCCGCCTTGGTTTGCCCCTCGTGACGTTATCGGGTTCGATGCGGACACCACGGTCTTGCGGTCAGATTTTGGAATGAATGCCTTCATCCCGAACATTGGTGACGAAGTGACCGTCGAGTTCTCTGGCGAGTTTTTGCAGGACGAATAGACAGAATGAGCGCGCGATCAGAGCGATATTCGAGTGTGGCCATCACGCTTCATTGGGTGATGGCCATTGCTCTTGTGGGAATGATCCTAGGGGGCTGGTACATGACCGACTTGCCGGATGGCGCGCCCGGTCAGTACGCCTTATACCAGCTACACAAATCGATTGGGATCACAGTCTTATTGCTGACCGTCGCGCGCGTCATTTGGCGCCTGATGAACCCGCCACCACCACTGCCGGACGACATGAAAACGCTGGAGAAAACCGCCAGTCATTTGGTTCATATCGGCTTCTACGCGATGATGATCGCTCTGCCGCTAACGGGCTGGCTCTACAGTTCGGTGAGCGTCAAGCTAGACGTGCCAACCGTCCTTTACGGCGTGCTCGGCTGGCCGGATGTTCCCTTTGTCGAGGGACTTAAAACTGAGAGCAGCGCCGGCGCCGTCAACTTCGCACATTCCAATCTTGTCTGGGTGACTTTGGCTCTGCTGGCGCTTCATGTTGCAGGGGCCATCAAGCATGAATTTGGACCTGAAGGTGGCGTTTTTGAACGCATGGCGCCTGGCGTTTTTGGCTCGCCATCAAAGCCAGCTGCTCCGAGCAAAGGCGCGCTGACCGCCTTTGGCAGCGCGCTCGCAGTGCTGGTCATTGTTGCTGGCACCGGTCCGGTCATCTCGGCCATGTCGGGTGCTGGGGCTGCTGTCTCCACGCAAGCGGGTTTCACCCCGAATTGGGCCGTAAACGCCGAAACCTCATCGATTTCCTTTTCAGGGATCCATGATGGCAACCCGTTTAATGGCAGCTTTGGAAATTGGGATGCCGCGATTGACTTTGATCCGGCCGCGCCTGAGGCCGCGAACGTACAAGTCACAGTGTCGACGAGCAGCGCAACGGCAAACCAAACACTCTACACAAACAGTCTGCCCTCACCTGAATGGTTCAATGTCGCGAACTTCCCAACTGCGACAGTCGAGATTGTCGACATTCAAGCAACCGGCTCTGGCACTTATGCATCGACGGCGCAGCTGACGCTCAAAGGCCTAATGGTCGAAGCGGAGTTTCCATTCGAGCTTTCTATCGATGGCGATATGGCGACCATGACCGGACAGGCCGTGTTTCAACGCACCCCGCTCGATCTTGGGCAAGCGTCCGACCCCGGCGCGGATTGGGTCTCTGAAGATGTCACTGTCGACGTCTCAGTAGAGGCCACCCGTTTGAACTAGGCCGTGAGCGCGCTTCAGCATTGCGGTTTCGCGCTGAGACTCATATGAGCGGCTGCATGGACACGCGCATCCTCTCGATCGAGCCAGATGATATGGCGCGCGCAGTGCGCGTTTTGCGCAGCGGTGGTCTCGTCGGCCTGCCCACGGAGACGGTCTACGGGCTTGCCGCCGATGCATCGAACGATCAAGCGGTCGCGCGAATTTACACGGCCAAAGGACGGCCGAGCTTTAACCCGCTGATTGCGCATGTCAGTGACCTCGAAATGGCGCAGCGCGAAGGTGTGTTTCGCCCAGACGCGCTGGCACTGGTCGAAACCTTCTGGCCGGGGCCGTTGACGCTTGTTGTTGATGTCGCTCAAACCGGTACGGTTTGCGATCTTGCCCGCGCGGGACTGGACAGTATCGCGTTACGCATGCCCGCGCACGCCATTCCAATCAGCGTCATCAAAGCTTTTGGCGGGCCACTCGTCGCGCCATCAGCCAATCCAAGCGGGCAGATCAGCCCAACCAGTTTGCAGCATGTCATGACAGATATGGGCGATAAGCTCGACCTGATTTTCGATGGTGGCACCTGCGCGGCGGGGATCGAGTCGACCATTATTGACGCGCGCGGTGAGCGTCCTGCATTGCTCCGCCCCGGTAGCCTCGCGCTGGATCGGATTGAAGACATTTGGCCAGGTTTGATCCGGCCGGAGCTCAGCCCAGACGCCCCTCAATCGCCGGGGCAGCTGCTTCGTCATTATGCCCCGCGCGCATCGCTGCGCTTAAACGCAACTAACGTAGAACCTGGGGAAGCGTTTCTCGGGTTCGGCGACGGACCAGCAACGCTCAATCTGTCCGCGCGCGGCGATCTCGAACAAGCTGCCGCGAACCTGTTCGCGATGCTCCGCGCCCTTGATGAAGACTATGATCGAATTGCGGTTGCGCCGATCCCGGAACAGGGCCTCGGCGAAGCGATAAATGACCGCCTTACCCGGGCCGCGAAATAAGCGTATGCTTCTCATATGACACTCGGACCCGAATTTCTGGATCAAGCGAAAGCCATTCTCGGCGACAAAGGCTGGCGCATGGACGCAGAAAGCCTTGAAGACGTCGCAACCCCATGGCGCGGCACATATCAAGGGCATACGCCCTTCCTAGCGTTACCAAATTCAACTCAAATGGTATCAGATCTGGTCAGGCTTTGCGCAACTCACGGCGTCGCCATTACACCTCAGGGCGGAAACACAGGCTTGGTAGATGCGGGTACGCCGCATGGCGAGATCACTTTGTCTCTTCGGCGGATGCAAGCGGTTCGAAGCGTCGATGCATTCAACAATTCGCTGACGATTGAAGCCGGCGCGCCCTTGGTGATCGCACAAGAGGCCGCCGAAAACGCGAAGCGCCTGTTTCCTCTATCGCTTGGCTCAGAAGGCACCGCGACCATCGGAGGGCTGATCTCAACCAATGCGGGCGGCGTCGCCGTCCTCCGCTATGGTATGATGCGCGATCTCATTCTTGGTTTGGAGGTCGTTCTGCCGAATGGTGAGATTTGGGATGGCCTTTCTGGCCTGCGCAAAAACAATACAGGGTATGATCTCAAACACCTCTTCGCCGGAGCGGAAGGGACGCTCGGGATTATCACCGCAGCGACGTTGAAGCTCTTCCCGCAAGTGGCGCGAGCGACAGCCTGGGTGAGTTGTGACAGCGCCAGCGACGTTGTCGCGCTGCTGGCGTTGGTGCGGGATCATGCGGGCGACACGGTCACAAGCTTCGAAATCATTCCCGCGAGCGCGATTGATATGGTGCAGTCTGAAATGCCTGATGTTCGCGATCCCAGCCCATCAGACTTGCCTTGGCGCGTTCTGTGCGAAATCTCGATGGCGAGCGAAACACACGCGCGAGAAACCCTCGAATCCGCGCTGCAAGCTGCGTTTGAGGCCGACCTTGCGCAAGATACCTTGATCGCTGAAACACTGTCCCAAGCCAGCAGTTTCTGGACCATTCGCGAGAGCATCCCCCTCTGCAAGCGCGCATACGGCACCGCCATCAACCATGATGTCTCTGTTCCGATCTCGCAGATCCCAGACTTCCTGATAGCGACTGAAGAAGCGATCCAAGCCGTTTCGCCAAGCGCTGAAATCGTCGCATTTGGGCATGTCGGTGATGGCAATCTGCATTATTCCGCCTGCGAGCCGAAACACGCGAGCCAACCCGTGTTGAGCAATCAAGCCGAAGCGATCACGGAAATCGTGCATACGCAAGCCATGAAATTTGGCGGATCAATTAGCGCGGAACACGGGGTTGGCCGGTTGAAACGTGATGAACTCGAGACGATCCGCCCTGCCTCGGCCACAGCGACCATGAAGGCGATCAAACGGGCCATTGATCCGGCGGGCATTATGAACCCCAACCGGGTCGTTCGGTTAGACGAATGATGCCTGAACTTACAGGGGACACGTAAAATGTGCGGGCGGTTTTTTCGGCACGAAGTGAGTTGGGAAGAATATCATTCTTATCTCAACTTGTTTGAATATGCAGGGATTGACCCACCGGAGGCGGCCTACAATATCGCGCCCACTCAAATCGCCCCAATCGTTCGGATTGCCTCAGAAGATGACCACGTGCCAAAGGGCGCGCGGCATCTCGCACCTGCAATGTGGGGCCTGGTGCCGAGTTGGTGGCGCAAACCGCTGAATGAGAAGAAGTTTTCAACCTTCAATGCGCGCAGCGAAGGGGTCGCGACCTCAAACACGTTCCGCGGCAGCTTTCGCCACAAACGGTGCTTGGTGCCGGTCAGTGGGTTTTATGAGTGGACAGGTCCGAAAGGCAAAAAGACGCCCTTTGCCATTGGGCTTCGCAATCGAAGATGGTTCTGTTTCGCTGGTCTATGGGACCGCGCCATGATTGATGGCTCTGAAATTGACAGTTTCACCATTCTGACCACGACGCCGAACGATTTGATGGCCGGGCTGCATACGCGCATGCCGGTCATTCTCGATCCAAAAGACTATGATCGTTGGCTCGATACGTCGCATCGCGATGTCGATGATCTGTTCGAACCATTCGCGACGGATGCGATGCACGCCTGGCCCGTCGGCGCGGCGGTCGGAAATGTCCGCAATCAAGGCATCGGGCTAATTGAAGAAGCCTGACCTAGTCTTGCACGGCGTCGATCAACACATCACAGACTTTATGGACCTGATTGGCCGAAAGGTATGGATGCATGGGTAAGCTGAGCGAGTCTTGCGCCGCAGCTTCACAGACCGGCAAGCTGCCCGGCTCTGCGAGATGCGCAAAGGCTGGCATCTGGTGGATCGCCATATCGTAATAGATTCCGCTCGGAATGCCTGCATCTGACAGCTTAGCGCGCACCTCTGTCCGGTTTGGAACGCGCACAGTATAGAGGCCATAGCCGTTTTCCTGTCCGTCGAGTGCTGTCTGACGCGCGACACTGCCTTCGAGGCGCTCATTATAGATCGCTGCGGCGGCAATCCGGCGCTGACGTTCATCCTCGAAAAGCGTTAGCTTTTCCAAGACGACCGCGCATTGGATCGAGTCGCAACGGCCATTGATCCCAACGCGAACAGACTCTTTGCGATTGTCGCCGGTTCCATGCCAACGAATAGAGCGCATGCGCTCGGCAAAGTCTTTGTCCTGGCAGAGGATCGCGCCGCCATCGCCATATCCGCCCAAAGACTTGGTGGGATAGAAACTGGTCGCCGTAATTTCAGCAATGTTGCCAACCCAATTGCCATTGTCTTTGCCGCCAAACGCTTGAGCACCGTCGGCGATGACGCGCAGGCCATGCGCATCGGCGACCGCCTGAATGGCTGAATAGTCCGCTGGCAATCCATACAAGTCGACCGGCATGATGGCGCGCGGCGTCAGTTTTCCGTCGGCTTTTACCGCATCAATTTTTCGAACGAGGTCGGCTGGGTCCATGTTGAAAGTGGCCGGATCGATATCGACGATCACTGGGTAACCACCAGAGAGCAAAACCGCGTTGGCGGTTGCGTTATACGTGAAGCCAGGAATGAAAACTGCGTCGCCTTCAGCGATGCCCATCGCCAGCAGCGGCATGACGAGCGCTTGTGTCCCTGATCCGACGGCGACGGCATCCGCTGCACCGGTGAATTCGGCAAGCTTTTCCTCGCATTCAGTGACCTCTGGTCCACCAATGAAGCGGCCATGATCGAGAATATCAATCCACCTTTGCTCTAGCGCGGGTCGGATTTGAGCCTGTTGGGTTTTCAAATCAAACAGTTGGATAGGGGCATCCGCCGGCAGTTCGATGAGTGCGACTGGCTGGGTGTCTGAGTAGGCCATGGCTTAAGCTCCTATTGTATGAAGGGCCGACACTTCTGCTTGCTCGGCCATATGAACGGCGAGGGCAGCCTCGCGCCCAGGGATTGCACAAGCGCGCATCCCAAGCGCGCTTTCAAAAAAAGCCTGATCGGCTGCACCCAGCGGATCAGCTAGGGTGTCAGAAACGTCCCCTCTGACTTCAAATGGTGTGGTGTTCTCAATCTTACGGGTCAGGAAATTGATCGCGATTGTCCCGGATGGATAGGTTAGAACCATGCGTCGATCGCGGTCCGAGTGACAGCGGCTTGCCGTGATCTCTGCTGATCCGACCGCAAAGCTCAATCGAGCGGTGGCCTCATCAATGTGGGCTGTGTGCGCGCTTCGTCCAATCGCTTCGACGCTGATCGCTGGGCCCATCAGTTTGCCGACCATATCAAGATCGTGCGTCATCAAATCCCAGATAACGGATACGTCCCCTGCCCGGCCGTCTGGCGCCGGCGGCCCCATGCGCCAAGCTTCGATGCGGGTCGGCGTTTCTGGGATTTCAAACAGGCCCATCGCCTCCAGAACGAAGCGCTCTT
>JBCBQS010000101.1:0-9791 GCA_039820085.1 Pseudomonadota bacterium | reverse complement strand
GAGTATCCGCCCATGTAATCACGCCCAGCATGATGCCCAGGGGGACGACAGAATGCGAAGGCGTATTGCGCGCCAGTGAGCACATGATCAAGCGCCGTCAATGCGCTCTGCGCGCTCCAATAGACCGTTTCCCAGGTCCCAGCTGAAACTGGGGTCCCACAATCATAAGCATACTGACCCAGCTCGGCATCAATGCGTTGCAAACTGAGCGGCCGGCGCCCTCGGATCGGAAACACATAAGGAAACGCATCGCCCGGGCGACCAGCCGCGACCCAGTCTTTATGAGCCCGCTGCAGGAAGTCGACATAGCTCGTATCGTGAACCGCCAAGATTGGATCGAGACCGAAGTCTTTCGGCTCGGAGATATCCTTCAACACGGCCTTGATGGCGTCGACCCTCGCTTGCGACTCAGCATGCGGCACGAGCTCACCATTTTGCAGCTCAAGCGCCGGGGCGTGCGCGGATTGATGACCGGAAAAGAATGCGCGCATCGTCCGATTTTGGTCTATTCGACCTGCGTTGCCAATTGCGGGATGATAGGCACGACTTGTGTTTCCATGAATGACTGCTCGTAGGCTTCCTCCGGTGCGTTCCGAACCGCTTGATCGAGCGCTTGAGCGTCGGGTCCAACCAAGATCCGCCAGCGTTCATCACGCACGCCTTGCAGAATGATATTCGCAGCTTCGATCGGATCGAGGCCATTGTCGCGGAATGCCTCGCCTCGCGCCTGCGGATCATCCGCGTTCTCTGGATCACCGGCGGGAATGTCATCATCGAGAAGGTCACCAAATTCCCGCATCGTATTAAGCGCGATGCTGGTGCCAATGTGCCCCGGCATCACGACACTGGCTTTCAGATGCGGGGCATTGTTGCGAAAGTCGTTCACGAGCGCTTCGGTGAAGCCTTTGACGGCGAACTTCGCCGCAGAGTAAGCCGTATGGGATGTTTCCGGACCCAGGCTTGCCCAGAAGCCATTGACGGAGCTGACATTGATCATGTGCCCCTCATCGGCTTTCATCAACGCAGGAAGGAATGCACGGGCTGCGTAGTAAACGCCATACCAGCAGACGGCAAAAGTGCGCTCCCAGACCGCGCGCGGCGTATTGACGAAACTGCCGCCGCCACCAATGCCCGCATTGTTGAATAAGAGATGGATATGGTCTGTGTCGTGCTCCTTGAGCGTGTCTTCGCGAAACGCAATTAGCTGATCTTCGATTCCGACATCCGCGAGGAATGATGTGACTCGAACGCCTTGCGGGGCGTCTTCCATTGCGCGCGCACAGCTTTCATCCATGTCTTCTTGTGAGATGTCGCACATGGCGACGCTGCAGCCTTCGGATGCGAGTTGTCGTGTCAGCGCGCGACCGATCCCTTGGCCTCCACCAGTTACAACTGCGAGCTTACCGCTGAAATCCTTCATCATGATCCTCCCGAAACCTATATTTTCAAGGAGCGTAAGAGCGATCAGCGCCCTTGCCAATGCAGACGCGAGGTCAGCGCTCAACTCAGAATCAAAAAACCCGCACCAGATGGCGCGGGTTTTTCTTAGTCTTGCTTGACCGCCCGGACGATTATTCGTCCATAGCTTCGAGTTCGGCTTCGTGGCGGGCGCGATCGGCTGCGCCGCGCGCATCTTCGTCACGATCTACGAGTTCAATCACGGCGCGTGGCGCATTATCGCCGTGGCGGAAACCCGCTTTCAGGACGCGTGTATAGCCGCCATCACGGTCTTTGTATCGCTCGCCAAACACGTCAAAGAGCTTTCTGACAGCGTCTTCGTTGCGGACTTTCGAGATCGCCTGACGACGCGCGTGCAAATCGCCGCGTTTCGCCAGCGTGATCAGCTTGTCCATGAACGGCTTCATCTCTTTCGCTTTTGGCAGAGTCGTGACGATCTGCTCATGCTCGATCAGAGAGGCTGCCATATTGGCAAACATCGCCTTGCGGTGCGAGGCTGTGCGGTTCAGCTTACGATGGGCAATGCCGTGGCGCATGTTGGTCTCCTTGCGTGCCCTCTCGGGCATACACTCCTATAGGTGGTCGTCGTATTTCTTGGCGAGCGCCTCGATGTCTTCTGGCGGCCAATCTGGCACATCCATACCGAGGTGAAGGCCCATTCCGGCCAAGACTTCTTTGATTTCGTTGAGCGACTTGCGACCGAAGTTCGGCGTGCGGAGCATTTCCGCTTCTGACTTCTGAATAAGGTCACCAATGTACACAATATTGTCGTTCTTCAAGCAATTCGCAGACCGGACAGACAATTCCAGTTCGTCGACTTTCTTGAGCAAGACTGGGTTGAAGCCCAAATCGCTTTCTTCAGTCTGGCTAGAACTCTCAGACTCCGGCTCATCAAACGTGATGAAGAGCTGCAGCTGATCCTGCATGATCCGCGCAGCATAAGCCACGGCATCTTCCGGAGAGATTGATCCATCGGTTTCAACCGTAAGCGTCAGCTTGTCATAGTCGAGAACGGTGCCTTCGCGTGTGTCTTCAACTTGGTATCCAACGCGGCGAACCGGTGAGAAGATGGCATCAACTGGAATGAAACCAATTGGGGCGTCTTCTGGACGGTTGTCCGTCGCCGGGACATAGCCTTTGCCGGTCGCGACGGTGAATTCCATGTGGAGGTTCGCCCCGTCATCCAGCGTACAAATCACGTGATCTGGATTGAGGATTTTGACGTCGCCTGGCGTTTCGATCTGGCCAGCTTTGACTTCGCCTTTGCCAGACGCTTTCAGGATCATCCGCTTTGGCGCGTCTGATACCATGTCGACGGCGACTTGCTTCAAGTTCAGGATGATCGTGGTGACATCTTCACGCACGCCCTGGATTGAAGAGAACTCGTGAACAACACCGTCGATTTGAACACCGGTGATCGCAGCGCCCTGGAGAGAGGATAGCAGAATGCGGCGCAGGGCATTGCCAAGCGTCGTTCCGAATCCGCGCTCCAGCGGTTCAACAACAAGCTTGCCAATCCGAGCGGCATCGCGGCCACCTTCGACAACTGGACGATTTGGACGGATCAACGCCTTCCAGTTGCGGTCATTTACGATCATGTCTTCGGCTTCGGTCATGCTCAGCCTTTCTGCAAATTCAGTTTAAAAACGGACTATACGCGGCGGCGCTTTGGTGGGCGGCAGCCATTGTGTGGGATCGGTGTGGTGTCACGGATCGCCGTGACGGTCAGACCGGCAGCCTGAAGGGCGCGCAGCGCACTCTCTCGGCCAGAGCCTGGGCCGCGAACATTTACTTCGACGGTTTGAAGACCATGCTCCATCGCTTTCTTGGCTGCGTCTTCGGCAGCGACTTGAGCCGCGTATGGGGTCGACTTACGAGATCCTTTAAAGCCCATCGCGCCAGCAGAAGACCAAGAAATGGCATTCCCTTGCGCGTCTGAGATGGTGATCATCGTATTGTTGAAGCTGGAGTTTACATGCACGACGCCGGACGTAATGTTCTTGCGGGCGCGACGAGCAACGCGGGTGGTTTGACGGGCCATCTCTCGAGGATCCTATTTCTTCTTGCCGGCGATCGGCTTAGCTGGGCCTTTGCGGGTCCGAGCGTTTGTGTGCGTGCGCTGACCGCGAACCGGCAGGCGCTTACGGTGACGGAGACCCCGATAGCAGCCAAGATCCATAAGACGCTTAATGTTCATCGACACCTCACGGCGAAGGTCACCTTCCACCATGTAGTCACTGTCGATCGTCTCACGGATTTTAATCACTTCCGCATCGGAGAGATCCGCGACACGGCGCTCTGCGCCAATGCCAATCTTCTCACAAATTTCGTCGGCTTTGGCTGGGCCAATGCCATGAATGTAGCGCAGCGCGATTGGAACGCGCTTATTCGTCGGTATATTGACGCCTGCAATACGGGCCAAAGCCAGTCTCCTAATGGTTCAAAAAGAAAGCCGCAGTTCGCACAGCAAAAATACCGCTGCACGCTTGCAGACTCGTCCTCTTCACGAAGTGCGTCGTTATAGACGCAACAATTGGTACGTCAACCACTGAATCAGCGGTTCACGCAGGTTCAAACAGCCACTCCGAGAGCAGCATCAATTCCACCGCTAACCTCGTCGATTGAGGCCATACCGTCAACCTCACGAAGGATCCCTCGCTCGGCATAAATCGGCACCAAGGGTGCGGTGTCAGCATTATACTTCTCAAGACGAACAGAGAAGGTTTCCGGATTGTCGTCTTTACGCCCCTGCTCTTCAAATCGCTTGGTGACGCGTGCCAGCAAAGCCTCTTCGTCGACAACGAGACGAATGACGGAATCCACTTTTTCGCCGCGGCTCTCAAGAAGTGTGTCAAGTGCTTCGGCCTGACCAACCGTGCGCGGGAACCCATCATAGATGAAACCGGCTGCGCCCTGGTTTGTATCGAGCTGCTCATCAATCAAAGCGATGACAATCTCATCAGAGACCAAAGCGCCCGATTCGAGGATTGATTTCACTTTTGTGCCAAGCTCAGATCCAGACGCGACAGCCGCGCGCAGCATGTCTCCGGTTGAGAGTTGAATATAGCCGCGTTCTGCAACCAGTTTCTTGGCCTGCGTGCCTTTACCGGCCGCGGGCGGTCCAAACAGGATTAGGTTCATTTCTTACGTTTGCCTCCCAGCCGCGATTTTTTGATCAGCCCTTCATATTGGTGGGCAATCAAGTGCGATTGAATTTGTGTCACCGTATCCATTGTCACAGAAACCACGATGAGCAAGCTAGTTCCCCCGATGTAAAAGGGAATACCCGGCACATAGCGGCGCAAGACTTCTGGCATCAAGCAGACAAAGACAAGATAAATCGCACCAATCGTGGTGAGTCGAGTTAGCACATAGTCGAAGTAAGCTGCGGTGTTCTTACCCGGACGAATGCCTGGGACGAAGCCGCCATACTTACGCAAATTGTCCGCGGTCTCTTCCGGGTTGAACATGATTGAGGTGTAGAAGAACGTAAAGAAGGCGACGAGCACACCGTAGGTGATGATATAGGTCCAGCTGCCCGGCGAAAACGCGGTCGCCATCCATGCTACGAACCCACCATCGGCGGCAGCGTCGGCTGCCACTGCAGTATTCCCACCGAGGATACCCACTGCTGTCAGCGGCAGCATCAAGATCGCAATCGCGAAGATCGGCGGGATCACGCCAGATGTGTTAAGCTTGAGCGGCATGAACGAGCTTTGGCCCTGCGCCGCTTGGTTTGCCGCTTGCTGGCGCTTTGGATACTGGATCAGAACCCGGCGCTGTGAGCGTTCGATGAAAACGATGAACACGGTCAGCGCAATGACGAGCGCCGCAACGCCAACCACAAAGACAACGTTGATCCCCTGCTCTCGTGAACCGCTAAACAGGTTGAAGATCGCCCGTGGCATTTCAGCGATAATGCCCGCAAAGATGATCAATGAGATCCCGTTCCCGACCCCGCGCGCGGTAATCTGCTCACCCATCCACATCAGGAACATGGTTCCACCGGTAAATGTGGTCACAGCCGTCAGCACGAAGAACCATTGTGGCAGGCCGTCATAAGCAGCGCCTGACAGCCCCATGGAGATGCCGAAGCTCTGCACAATCGCGAAAGCGAGCGTCAGATAGCGGGTATACTGGTTGATTTGCTTGCGCCCAGACTCGCCCTCTTTTTTGAGCTTTTCGAGCGATGGCACGGAAGACGTCATCATTTGAATAATGATCGACGCGGTAATGTACGGCATCACGTTGAGGGCGAAGATACTCATCCGCTCAATCGCGCCGCCGGCAAACATATTCATGTTTCCGAGCATACCGCCCTGCTGGCTCGCAAAGAGTTGTGCAAACTGATCCGGATCGATGCCTGGCAGCGGAATGTATGTTCCGAGCCGATACAGGAACAGGACAAACAGTGTGAACAGGATGCGGCTTTGAAGATCCTTGGCCTTCGCAAAAGTTCCAAAGTTCATATTCCGCGCGAGTTGTTCTGCTGCAGTAGCCAAGTGGGACTCCTTCTCCCGAAAACGCGTTCGCCGCCAAGATTGGCGGCGAAAGCTCATTTGTGAAGACGTTTAGTGGAAAAAGCTAGGGGGTTAGTCTGCTTTTTCTGTCGGGACAGGTCCGGTCAAAGTGACCTTTCCACCCGCCTTCTCAATCGCTTCAACCGCTGCTTTAGAGGCGCCAGTCACGGTGATGTTGACCTTTTTCGGTGCATCACCTTTGGCGAGCAGTCGCACACCGTCTCTCAGACGACGCACAACGCCGGTCGCGACTAAGTCAGCTTCCGTGATCTCTTTTTTAACGTCCAGCTTGCCCGCCTCGATCGCCTTAGACAGGATGCTAAGGTTCAACCAAGCGTGCTTTTTCGAATTGCGAGCTGTGAAGCCGCGCTTTGGCAGACGCATATAGATCGGCATCTGTCCGCCCTCGAAGCCATTAATGGCAACACCAGAGCGTGACTTTTGACCTTTGACCCCACGGCCACCGGTCTTGCCTTTACCAGACCCAACGCCGCGACCAACGCGGTGACGGGTTTTGGTTGAGCCTTCTGCAGGAGAAAGTTCGTTGAGTTTCATTGTTTATCCCTCGACGACTTCAACAAGATGCGAAACCTTGTTGATCATGCCGCGAACGGCAGGTGTATCTTCCAGCGTCCGGGTGCGACCGATCTTATTCAGACCAAGGCCGACCAGTGTTTGACGCTGATCTGGCGCGCGACGGATCGGGCTACCGGTCTGGCGCACTGTGACGGTGGCTTTTGCTTTTGCCATTGGTCAGATCCTCTTTTCTTACGCGTCAGCCGCTTCGGCCATGCCAGCTTCAGACGCGCCGTCGGTCCGGCGACCAACGATGTCTTGCACTTTTAGACCGCGCTTTGACGCCACAGACCGTGGGCTGGCCTGATTGACGAGCGCGTTAAACGTTGCGCGAACCATGTTGTATGGATTGGACGAGCCGATTGATTTGCCGACCACGTCTTGGATGCCAAGCACTTCCATAACGGCGCGCATTGGACCACCCGCAATCACACCCGTTCCGGGAGGCGCTGCGCGCAGGACAACTTTACCGGCGCCCCAGCGGCCACGGCCGTCATGGTGCAGAGTACGTCCCTCACGAAGCGGCACGCGAACCATGTTGCGCTTTGCTTCTTCAGTGGCTTTACGGATCGCTTCAGGCACTTCGCGGGCTTTGCCCTTACCGAAGCCTGCACGGCCCTTTTGGTCACCGACTACGACGAGCGCGGCGAATCCAAAATTCTTACCACCTTTAACGGTTTTGGCGACGCGGTTGATACCGACCAGCTTGTCAACGAATTCGCTTTGCTGCTCTTCGTCGCGATCTCGGCGGCGTCCGCGGCCTCTGCCTCTTTCTTCAGCCATGGTGACTCTCCTAGAACTTCAGACCGCCCTCACGGGCGGCGTCTGCCAGGGCTTTCACCCGGCCATGGAACACATACCCACCGCGATCAAAGACAACGTCTTCAACCCCGGCCTTTTTCGCCCGCTCAGCCACCGCTGCGCCAACTTTCGCCGCCGCTTCAATGGTGCTGGTCGATTTCAGGCCTTTGCGCAGATTGGCTTCGAGTGTTGAAGCCGCTGCCAAAGTCACACCCTGCTCATCATCAATGATTTGAGCAGAAATGTTCTTGCCTGAACGCGCCACAGACAAACGAGCCTTGCCTTCCGCTGATTTGCGGAGCTTGGCGCGGTTGCGCTGCTGACGACGAATGAATTTTTCACGTGAGGACAACATGATTACTTCTTCTTGCCTTCCTTACGGCGGACGTATTCGCCCTGATAACGGACACCCTTGCCTTTGTACGGCTCTGGGCGGCGATAGTTGCGGATCTCTGCAGCGACCTGACCAACGACTTGCTTGTCAGCGCCAGAGATTTCGATCTCAGTTGGTTTTGCACATTTGATGTCGATGCCATCAGGCGCCGAGTAGATTACATCGTGCGAAAAGCCGAGTGCCAATTTCAGGTCCTTGCCCTGCATCTGCGCACGATAGCCAACGCCGACGAGTTCAAGCGTCTTAGAGAAGCCTTCAGCAGCGCCTTGAACCAGGTTCGCCGCGTTCGAGCGGGTTGTGCCCCACAACGTCCGTGCCGATGGATCAAGTGCTTGCGCGAAAGTCATCTTCTTGCGGCCCTTCTCGTCATTGACACGAATCTTTTCGTTCGCAGCAGTGACCAGATCGTCGCGCGGATTGATGCGCAATTCTGCGCCTTCAAGCTCAGCCGAGATCACTTCAGGCAGCTCAAGCGCGAGTTCGCCTTTCGGGCCTTTTGCTTTGAGCAATTGCCCTTCAATCGTGACCGTCGTGCCTGACGGGACAGAAATTGGAAGTTTGCCAATACGAGACATATCAGTTCACCCTTCCCTTAGAACACGCGGCAGAGAATTTCGCCGCCGACATTCTCATTGCGCGCAGTGTTGTCAGACATCACGCCCTTTGAGGTCGACAGGATCGAAATCCCAAGCCCATTGCGGACCAGAGGAATGTCACTCTTAGACGAGTAAACGCGACGCCCTGGCTTCGAGACGCGACGGATCTCAGAGATTACCGGCGTGCCATCGAAATATTTTAGTTCAATCTCGATATGCTTGTGACCGTCTTTTTCGATCTCAGCATATCCACGAATGTAACCCTCGCCTTGCAGCACTTCGAGCACGCGGGCGCGAAGCTTAGAGGCCGGTGTCACGACTTTGTCCATGCCGCGCATCTGCGCGTTACGGATACGGGTCAGCATATCACCGAGGGGATCAGAAATCGCCATAATATCCCTCCTTACCAGCTAGACTTGACGAGACCTGGGATTTTCCCGAGCGAGCCAAGCTCACGAAGGGCAATCCGAGACATTTTCAGTTTGCGGTAATAACCGCGCGGACGACCGGACACTTCGCAACGATTACGCACCCGGTTCGGGGCAGAGTTGCGCGGAAGTTCAGCCAGTTTCAGACGCGCTTTAAAACGCTCTTCCAAAGACAGATCTTCGTTCATCGCGATCGCTTTAAGCTCTTCACGCTTCGCCGCATACTTCTCGACCATGCGCTTGCGCTTATCATTCCGCTCAACAGCACTCTTTTTAGCCATAACAGTCTTCCTTTAGTGCTAGTTTCGGAACGGGAAGCCACACTGCGTCAGCAGGCTCTTGGCTTCTTCGTTCGTGTTGGCGGTGGTACAAACAATAATGTCCATACCGCGAATATCATCGACATCGTCATAGTTGATCTCTGGGAACACGAGTTGTTCCTTAAGACCCATGGCGAAATTGCCGCGACCATCAAAGCTCTTGCCGTTCAGACCACGGAAGTCTTTCACACGTGGCAGAGCGATATTGGTGAGACGATCCAAGAATTCGTACATACGGTCCTGGCGCAAAGTTACTTTGCAGCCGATCAACATTTCTTCGCGCAGCTTGAAGCCGGCAATCGACTTACGGGCCTTTGTCGCGACCGGCTTTTGACCGGCGATCTTTTCCATCTCTGCCAAGGCCGTTTTGATCTTCTTGGAGTCAGCAACAGCTTCGCCAACACCCATATTGATTACGACCTTGTCGATCTTTGGGATCTGCATGTCATTCGTATACCCAAACTCTTCTTTGAGTTGGCTACGGATCTGCTCGTTATACTTCTTTTTGAGGCGTGGCTGATAGTCTTTAGACATCGAGAGCCTCCCCTGAACGTTTGGCAAACCGGACCTTCCGGCCATGCTCATCAATTTTAAATCCAACGCGCGTCGGCTTACCGTCTCGCGGATCAATCATCGCAACATTTGAAACATCAATCGGAGCTTCAAATGAGTTGATGCCGCCCTGCGGATTAAGCTGG
>JBCBQS010000100.1:0-9853 GCA_039820085.1 Pseudomonadota bacterium | reverse complement strand
GAGCTGATCGACAGTCTCACCTGCATTGCGCGTCGCATTGTCCATCGCCGTCATCGAGGCGGCTTGTTCACCCGCAGCGTTTTCGAGCATCGCAGAGAGGATCTGCGTGTTCAGGTAACGTGGTAGCAGCGCTTCGAGGATTTCTGGCTCTGACGGCTCGTACGCATAGATCGCGCCGCCAAGATCAATCGTTTCCGCATCATCCGGCGCTTCGGCTGGAATCAGTTGCTTTGCAACTGGGGTTTGCGTGAGGACGTTTTTGAACTCTGAGAAAATCAGGGTCGCGACATCAAACTCGCCATCCTCAAACCGCTTCGTCAGATCGACACCGAGGCCAATGGCGAATGGTGTGAATTTGTCTTTGGCGTCAGACAGATCGACATGGTCGATGAAAAGATCCGCATAAAAGGATTTCAGAACCTCGCGGCCTTTCTTTCCGACGGTGATGATCTTGACTTCTTTGCCAGCCGCTTTGAGCTCTTCAATCTTCAACCGCGCGGCTTTCGCGGCATTTGCATTGAAGCCGCCACAAAGGCCGCGCTCTGCGGTCATAACAACAAGCAGATGAACTTTATCGTCGCCAGAGCCGGCAAGGAGTTTTGGTCCACCTGATCCGTCGCCCATCGACGCGGTGAGGTTGGCCACGACGTTTGCCATGCGGCTCGCATAGGGCTTGGAGGCTTCCGCAGCTTCCTGCGCCCGACGCAGTTTCGCAGCAGCAACCATCTGCTTCGCCTTGGTGATCTTCTGTGTGGATTTCACACTTCCAATCCGGTTTTTGAGTTCCTTGAGGCCAGACATCCGGTCAGACGCTCCCAGTCGTGAGGTTCAATTTACCCGAAGGTCTTTCCGAAGGCTTCCAGCGCGTCTTTGATGCCATTCTCGACACTTTCAGATAGCGCTTTCTCGTCACGGATTTGCTTGAGAAGGTCTTTCTTGTCGTTCCGGAGGAATGACAGGAGCTCGGCTTCGTAGCGGGTGACGTCCTTGGTTGGGACACTGTCCAGATAGCCACGTGTGCCTGCGTAAATCACACAGACCTGCTCTTCCATGAGAAGCGGGCTGTACTGAGGCTGCTTGAGCAGTTCGGTCAGACGCTCACCGCGATTCAGCAGCTTTTGCGTCGCCGCGTCCAAGTCAGAGCCGAACTTCGCAAAGGCCGCCATTTCGCGGTACTGCGCGAGTTCACCCTTCATCGAACCGGCAACTTTCTTCATCGCCTTGGTTTGCGCGGCAGAGCCCACACGAGACACCGAGAGACCCACGTTCACAGCTGGACGGATGCCTTGATAGAAGAGATCTGTTTCGAGGAAGATCTGGCCATCTGTGATCGAAATCACGTTGGTCGGAATATAGGCCGACACGTCATTCGCTTGGGTTTCAATGATTGGCAGAGCCGTCAAAGAGCCTGCACCATTATCTTCATTCATCTTCGCTGCGCGCTCAAGGAGGCGGGAGTGAAGATAGAAGACGTCACCTGGGTAAGCTTCGCGGCCCGGCGGGCGGCGCAGCAGCAGAGACATTTGACGATACGCAACCGCTTGCTTCGACAAGTCATCATAGATGATCAGCGCGTGCATACCATTGTCGCGGAAATACTCGCCGATCGTACATCCGGTAAATGGAGCGAGATACTGAAGCGGCGCCGGTTCAGATGCGGTCGCGGAAACAACCACGGTATAGTCAAGCGCGCCGCGCTCTTCGAGCGTCTTTACAACCTGCGCCACGGTCGAGCGCTTCTGGCCAACCGCAACATAGATACAGAACAGCTTTTCGCTATCGTCTTTTGCCGCTGCATTGGTTTCGCGTTGGTTCAAAATCGTATCGACACAGACCGCCGTCTTACCGGTCTGGCGGTCACCGATCACAAGCTCACGCTGGCCGCGGCCAACAGGGATCATCCCGTCAATCGCCTTAATACCGGTCATCATCGGCTCGTGCACAGACTTGCGCGGAATGATGCCTGGAGCTTTTACGTCCACGCGGTTACGGGCGGCGACGTCTTCAATCGGGCCTTTGCCATCGATTGGGTTGCCGAGGGGGTCGACCACGCGGCCGAGAAGGCCCTTGCCGACGGGTGCGGCCACAATTTCGTCGAGGCGCTTAACCGTGTCGCCCTCTTTAATGCCGCGGTCATCACCGAAGATAACCACACCGACATTGTCGCTCTCGAGGTTGAGCGCCATGCCTTTAATGCCGCCGTCAAACTCGACCATTTCGCCAGCCTGAACGCTGTCGAGGCCGTAGACACGGGCAATCCCGTCACCGACGGAGAGGACTTGACCAACGTCAGAGACTTCAGCCTCGACGCCAAAATTCTCGATCTGCGACTTAAGAATGCCGGAAATTTCTGCTGCGCTGATAGACATGTGCGTCTTACGCTCCCTTCATGGCGGTGTTCATACGATCTAGTTTTGCGGACACGCTGGCATCGATCAGAGTTGATCCAATGCGCAGCTGAATGCCGCCAACGAGGGCCGGGTCGACCTCCGTCTCCAATTCTACGTCACTTCCGACAGCCTTAGCGAGCACTTGCTCGAGCCGGGCGCGCTGGTCGGCGCTCATGCCAGATGCGGTCCGGGCGATGGCTCGCTTCACGCCGCGCTCTTTCGCATAGAGTTCGTCAAAGTGTTTGGCAGCGCCAACAAGATCGCTTGAGCGACCGTTTTGCGCCATCGTCCCGATGAAGCCAGTTGCCATCTTGGACATGCCAGCTTTGTCAGCGACCGCCACCAGAGCCTTAACCTTGTCCTCACGCGCGAACGCTGGGCTTTGCAGCAAACGGGTGAGATCCTGGCTTTCAGCAGCAAGGCCTTCGAGTGTTTTGAGGTCGCCCGCGATTGTCGCCAGCTCCCCCTTCTCTTTTGCAAGATCAAACAGCGCACCGGCATAGCGGCGGGCGGCTTGACTGGCGGTTGTTGCGGATGCTGCGGCCAAGGCGTCGTCCGTGAGCTGGAGGGCGAAAAGGCCCAGGGTCAAAATCATTTGGATTTCGGGTGTGAGGCCACCCTAGTCCTGAAACTTGTGCGGGCACCTAGCACCTTGTTTGGGCACTGACAACACGTCGGATCAGCCTAAGCTGCGACTCAATCGCGCGGTCTAAAACTTGTCTGAGTGTACAGAGCATTGCGAGCGCGCACGAGTTCTGCGATTTTGCCCCAATGCCACGCCCATTTCCTGACAAATATACGTTCAACCACCAACGCCGCGGGGAAGAGGCCGTCACATTTGATTGCACACAAGATTCCGCGGTTTGGCCGTGGCTGGGACTGCCCGCAACTCACCCGATTCTCATCCAAACCATCAATTTTTGGGGCTCGATTGATTCGGGTGAGTTTCTCGGCACGTTCGATCCAGACACGTGGACGGCGCTCACCCAAGTCGAGTGGACCTGCGGCGCGCCGGATGTCGGATTACCTGTTCGGGGCATCTATCACACGCGTCCCCGCGACGACCCGATGCGCGCACAATATGGACTGACCTTTTATGATCAAGGCGATCGCATGGTCGCCGATCTCAAAGGCCAAGGCGTTGTTTTTCGAACGCGCAACTTCGAAGGCTGGCGAGAAGACGCCAAGGAAAAACTCAAGCCGCCCGCCGCGCCCGCCTTTGATTACGCTGCCAAAGATGCCGTCGGCGTCGACGTCCAGAGCCAGTGTTTTCTCGCGCCGCTCTCGCGCGGCGATACCGTCTCGACGACGGGCCTGATCACCAAAAAGAGTGGCTTGCGCCCCAACCATCCTTACATTGGCGGCTCCGGCGATCATGTGAATTCCACCCATATGGGCGAGATTGGGCGCCAGTTCGGTCAGCTCCTGCTCGGCAAGCCGCTGATCAATACAGGCGGCGAGATGGTTTTTGACCACTATGTCGAACTCGGCCGCCCGTTTGATGTTGAGCTTGTCGGACACGATCCGACTGAAGCGAGGTTTACGCTCCTCGTGAAACAGGGTGGGCGAAAGTGCACGCAGATCGACATGGCTTACGGCGAAGCCGATTAGCTCATCGGCGTATGCTCGCCCGCGACGAATTCTTCTGAAAGCTTGAACTTCCGGATTTTGCCGGAGCCCGTCAGGGGCCAATCGGTGACTTGGATCCAATAGGCCGGGGTCTTTTGTGGCGAGAGGCGGTCGCGCACGAAACTTTTGAGCTCATCCGGGCTGAAAGCATGGTCGGACTCGCTGCGGATGAAACAGGCGACTTGCTCGCCCCATTTCTCGTCCGGGACGCCGACCACGGCGACCTCATCAATCGCATCATGCTCGAGCATGGCATTTTCGATTTCAGCCGGGAACAGGTTTTCGCCGCCGCGAATGATCATCTCTTTGACGCGGCCCGTAATCTTCACATAACCGCGCGGGTCCATCCGTCCGAGGTCGCCTGTGTGTAGCCAACCCTCTGTATCGATGGTTGCAGCGGTGGCGTCCGGATTGTCATTATAACCGAGCATCACGCTGTAAGCGCGCGCGCAAATCTCGCCCTGCTGGTCAATCGGGAGAACCGCATTGGTTTGCGGGTCGCGGATCGAGATTTCAGTATAGGCAACGGGTTGGCCGATCGTTTGGGTCAGGTCGACTTCGGTATCGCTGTGCCAGGCTTGGGTGAGCACCGGCGAAGTTTCGGTCTGTCCGTAAACGATCTGGATCGGCGCGCCGAGCACCTCTAGCGCATCGCGGCACAGCTGCGGCGGCACCATTGAGCCGCCCGACATGATGCACTCGACCGAAGACACGTCCGCCCCGGTTTGGCGCACCTCATGGATCAACGCGACCAACATGGTCGGCACGCCCAAGATGAAGCGGGTTCTCTCGCGCTCAATGACCTTGACGATCATCGCCGGGTCAAACATCGGCGCGAGCAACATCGTGCTCTGCGTGCCGAACCCGCCCAGGACAAGGATGGCGCAGCCGGTCGTGTGGAAGAGCGGCATATTATGCACGAAGACGTCACCGGCTCTGACCCCAGCACGGGTCATGGCATCGACGCCATTTCGAACCAAGCCATTATGGTGGAGCAGGGCGCCCTTCGGGAAACCGGTCGTGCCGGACGTGTATTGGATCTGGACCGCGTCATCGGGCTTCGGATCGCGCAACTCGCCTTGGTCTTCACCGGCGAAAAGCGCAGCATGATCGGTCAACAGGATACGGTGCTTAATCGCTGGGATCTCGTCACAGACAGAGTCAGCGATCTCCTGCATCGGATTGCCACGGAAATCCGCGACATAGTAAATCGCTTCAGAGCGGGATTGTTCGAGGACGTATTTGAGCTCGCGCTTCTGGTAAGCCGGATTGACGGTGACCAGAATCACTCCCGCCAGCCCGCAGGCGAGTTCTAAGAGCACCCATTCGGGGACATTATTGGCGTAAACGGCAATGCGCGACCCTTCCGCATGACGGCTTGCAAGCGCTCGGGCAAGCCGCTCGGAGTCCGCGAGCAGTTCCGCATAGGTCCAGGTGCGCCCAATCGCGCCATCATAGCCGAGCTCTTTCAGCGCCAGCGTATCGGCGGCGTGCGCAACGGACTGTCGGAGCATGTCGCCAATCGTCATCGGTGCAGGCGCGTCGCCGCCTTGCGCTGGAAAATAAGACTCTGTGAGCTCGACTTTATACATTGTTTGGCCTCCCGAAGACCAAACTATCGACGCTCGCAAAAAAAGACGCAATCCCCCTATTCCAGGCTGAATTTTATTGCACTGAGCATAGAATATTCTCTTTTTCAGTAATTAATTATTGTATTACAATAATTTTTGGGCTAGTACGGGCCTAGAAGAGGAGTTTTCTATGACGGCGGCTGATAATTTGAAAACGCGCGAAGCGCATCGAGATTTGACCGTGCTGGCTTGGGTGGTCGTTGGGATATTGGCCCTCAACATCATCTATTTTGTCGGCTATGAAGTCGGGGGCGCCTGGCAGACCAGCGCAGGTGATTGGCTTGCCATTTTCAATGCCTGGTGGCTGGGGCTCATCACAGCCATGCCGACCGTCCTCATTGCCTTCGTCGCTGCCGACTTTGCCGCCCTCTTCGAGCGGTGTTCAAAGGGTGACGTGTTGACAGAAGAGAATGTCAAAACACTCAACAAGGCGGCATATGGTTTGATTGGCGCGGGCATTTGGGCGGCGTTAATCTCTCCCACGCTGCAGGCTTGGATCAATTTAGACACGCGAGGACTCTCACTGGAACTCGGCGATCTCGCCCTCGCGGTGACTTTAATGGGGGTGATGCTCAATGGCTTATCTCTGGTCTTTAAAGACGCAGTGGCGGTGAAGGCTGAGAATGACGAGTTCGTCTAATGGCTGCTGAAATTATTGTCACTTTGGATGTCATGCTGGCGCGTCGCAAACGCCGCGCGAAAGATCTCGCCGCAGAAATCGGCATGACAGAAGCCAATCTCTCCTTGCTGAAGTCCGGCAAAGTCAAAGGCGTCCGGTTTGAGACGCTTGCGAAACTGTGCGAGGCGCTCGACTGCACGCCCGGAGAATTATTGGAAGTTTCAGTAACTGACGTTGAGACAGCCTTGCCTTTCCCGGGGAAACCACAGGTAACCAGCCTTGATATCAGCCGGGAGGAAACCGATGAGCGCTCCAGCAACACTTGAGATCAAAGACGAAATTGCAACCATCACAATGGATGATGGCAAAGCCAATGCGATTAATCCGCCAATGCTTGAGGCGCTGCACGCCTGTCTCGATCAAGCCGAAAAAGAAGCCAAAGTTGTGATCATCGCGGGCCGCGAGGGGCGGTTTTCTGGCGGCTTTGATCTGAAACTCATGATGAGCCTGCCTGGCGAAGAGGTCAAAGCGCTGGTCGATGGCGGCGGCAAGCTTGCGCATCGTTTATTTAGTTTCCCGATGCCCGTCATCGCAGCTTGCACGGGCCATGGCGTCGCAATGGGGTGTTTCATCCTCCTTTCATGCGATGTCCGCATCGGTACGGCTGGCGCCTTCAAAATCGGCGCGAACGAAACGCAGATCAATATGGTCTTGCCAATTTTTGCCTCGGAATTGGTCAAAGCGCGTGTCGCGTCTGATTTTCTGACACGGTCAATGGTCTTTGGGGAATTGTTTGACCCAGAGACCGCCGTCAAAGCGGGTTACCTGGATCAAGTCGTTGAAGCGGATGCTTTGCTGGCGACAGCGCACGGGTTCGCGGAAGGCTTGAAGCCGCTGAGCGGGCCATCACTGACCGGGAACAAGCGCCTGCTCCGGGAAGAGACGCTGGCCACTATCGAAGCGTCATTGCCAGACTGACGCCTTTAGAATGTTGCTTCTGGTTCGGCATGGTGAAACGGAGCTTAACTGGGCCGGGCGCCTGCAAGGCCATATGGACTCGCCGCTGACAGAGCGCGGCAAGCGTCAAGCAAACACTGTCGGGGTAAAGCTGAAGGCTCTTATCACCGCCGGCGATCCCGTAACCCTTTGGACCAGCCCGCTCGGCCGCGCGCAGGAAACAGCGGCGATTATCGCGTCACACATCATGCCCGTCCACATGCAAACGGATGATCGGCTTGCCGAAATCGCGCTCGGTGAATGGGAGGGCATGACGATGGAAGATATTGAGTTTACCCACCCCGGAGCCTTAGACGGAACCGGTCGATTCGACTGGGCTTATCGCGCGCCCGGCGGTGAGCCGGAAGAGGATTTACTGTCCAGATTAAAGAGCTGGCTGGACGATATCGATCCAGACTCGGGCCAGGTGATTGCTGTGTCACATGGATGGGCCGGGATGGGGCTCAGATCGCTTTATCTTGGGTGTTCGTTCGAAGAGGTCTCGGCAAAAGGCGACTCCCACGAAGCCGTGTTTGCGTTCGCGCAGGGCTCGATTGAGGAACATTAACGCGCCGGCCAGTCCCATCGCGGACTGTCACTGCTTTGGACGCGGGTTTCGCCAGTGTCTTTGTAAAGCTCAACCAATTCGGCATCGGCGCTGAGTAAACTCGTCACCAACGTGCGGTTATGGGAGACCGTGATCACCTGGCCAACTTCGCTGGCATTGATGATTAGTCCTGCGAGCGCGGGCATGACCGAACTATGCAGGCTGGCTTCCGGTTCGTTTAAGACCAGCATCTGCGACGGGCGCGGGGATAAGAGCGACGCAGCGAGCAAGACAAACCGGAGAGTCCCATCCGACAATTCGTTCGTCCCCAACGGACGGAGCATGCCGCGTTGGCGCATCAACAATTGAAAAACGCCGCCTTCGCTGGCCTCGACCTCAAGCTTCGCGCCGTCAAAAGCCTCGGCAATCGCCGCATCAAGCGCCTCACCATTTCCGATCTCATAAATCGTTTGGATCGCGGCAGCGACATCCTCGCCTGAGGGCGAGAGGGCAACCGTTCGCGTCCCGATTTGCTGCGATCGCGCGGGCGCGTCTTCGTCTGTACGGATGTGGTCATAAAAACGCCAATTGGAGAGACGCTCGCGCAAGACCGCAATCTCCCATGGCGCGTCAGGGCCAACCGCTTCTCGCACCATAGAATCATAAGGGCTCATATCCGAGCGCATTTGCAGCATATCGCGGTCATCGGTGCGCACGCGAAGGCTGGGGCCGCGACGGTCTGATATGATCTTAGCTGGCGTCGGCTTATCGCCGAACCAAAGCACTTCTCTTTTTATCTCAGGATCATCATTGAACATGGACCGGCCATCGCGCGGTGGAAGACCAAGCTCGATCGCATAAGAATATTCATCGCTCGCAAAGCCGAGTTTCAACGAAATTGGACCCTTTCGACGCGTGCCCTGGATCGGGACCGATCCATCGCGCATTCCACGTGACAGCGTTTCGGGTCCAGCCCACAATACACTCTTAAAGCCACCTTCGCGCGCCAGCGAGCGAATAGCACGGTCGTCCGCGATATCTGCGAGCAGACGTAGCGATTTGTAGATACTTGATTTGCCGGTGCCGTTCGAGCCCGTAACGATGGTCAATTGTCCGACCGGAATCACAATGTCACGCAGTGAGCGGTACCCTGAAATCGCCACTGTATGGATCATACGCGTACGCCCTGAAACGGTCTTTAGCTCGCCTAATGGAGCCTGCCAGGCAAACAAAATCAAGGCCTATGACAAAGACCAACTTGATCGCTTGTTAGACCTCAATACAGCCCGGCTGCGCGCAGCAAAAGCACACAGCCAATCACGGTCACGAGGCCCTTCATCCATTTGCGGAAATTGACGTCCGTCATTCCTTCTAGAACGCGCTTGCCAAGCGTCGTTCCAAGCATGGAGAGTGGGATCGCCAACGCAAAGAGCCACCAAGTTGGGAGGGCGCTCCACCCCGCAGCGGTGACAATCGGGACGCTCCAGAATCCAATCTTGATGAGATGGCTAAGCGCCTGCGTGACAGACTTCGTCGCAACGATTTGCTGGCGGGTCATCTCCGCGCGCACAAAAAACAAATCGAGCAACGGTCCAGCCACGCCTGCAAGTGTGTTCAGTCCCTGAACCAAAAATCCCGCCACGACCGCATGATCGGTCCGCTGGATATCGAGATGAAGACGCTCTTTCGGCAACCAAACCAGGAGCGGCGTCAGACCCAGTAAGAGATAAAGCGTTTGTTTGTCCGGGGTCCATTGAACGAAAAACAAAGCGGCGACGCCGATGGCCGCTCCGATGCAATACATCGCGAAGACACGCCAATCCACATGCTCACGCAAAAGAAAAGCGCGATACCCATTGGCAAACATTTGAATGCCGCCATGGACGATCATCGCCGTCGCGACGCTGACCAAAGCAACCAAAACGGCCATTAGAACGATCCCGCCGGCCATTCCAAAAATGCCTGATTACCACTTTGGTGACCTCATTCATATCAGGCATTTTTGGAATGGCCGGCGGGATCGTTCTAATGGCCGTTTTGG
>JBCBQS010000099.1:0-9858 GCA_039820085.1 Pseudomonadota bacterium | reverse complement strand
CAAATACGGATATGGGCGGGACCATGCGTCTCGGCGCCTATCCCGCGCGCCTCAAAGAAGGCTCGCGAGTGGCCGAGGTTTACGGCGCACTCGAAATCTCCGAGCGGCATCGACATCGCTACGAGGTCAACACAGCCTATGTCGAAGCATTGGAAAAACATGGGATGACGTTCTCTGGGATGTCGCCCGATGGAATCCTGCCAGAAATTGTCGAACTCGAGGATCACCCTTGGTTCATCGCGGTGCAATATCACCCGGAGCTGAAATCGCGGCCAATGGAACCGCATCCATTATTTGCGAGTTTCATCCAAGCTGCGGTGACGCAAAGCCGGCTGGTATAAGCAGCAATCGCCTCTTGCGCGGCGACCGCTCATCCGGTATGTGCGCGGTTTGATTTTATCGAGGCTTGGCCTCGACACCCGTTTTGGAGCACGTCAAATGGCAGTCCCTAAGAGTAAGATTACCAAGTCACGCCGTGGCATGCGCCGGTCGCATGACCGCCTGAAAGGCAATACATTCATCGAAGACCAAGAGTCTGGTGAACTTCGCCGTCCACACCACATTGATCTGAAAAGCGGTATGTATCGCGGTCGCCAAATTCTTGAGCCGACCGAAGACTAAAGCTCACAGCAAGTCAGATGAAGAAAACCCTCGCAGCCCGCGAGGGTTTTTTGTGTTTCTAAGCATGGAATAGAGGTTCGAGTTAACCAAGGATTTGCGCTGAGAGGTGTGCTTTTGCCATCGCCGTCGCGCAATAAACCGCGATCATGCTTAATCCATTCGCCGTGTTTCACCGACCGATTTAGGTATGAGGTTAAGGCGCGCGCCATAAGTGAACGGGGCGGTTTGGGGGCTCACTCTCCCGGCCGAGTTAAGGGCGATTCAATGCGAGACCCGGTGCTCCCAAATGCAGGTGGTGAGCGCCGGGTTTCAATCTTTAGACCTCAGCGATGTTTCCATTGAGCCATCCGGGCCTTGCTCTTTGTTGCGCGGCGCACTAGACGCAGCCGCAACAAGTTCAAAGGATCGAAATCATGAGCGAAATCGTCGATATTCACGCCCGTCAAATCCTTGATAGCCGCGGTAACCCAACTGTTGAAGTCGACGTGACCTTGGAAGACGGCTCATTCGGTCGCGCTGCCGTGCCCTCGGGTGCGTCTACTGGTGTCCACGAAGCGCATGAGCTGCGCGATGGTGGCGAAGCTTACAAAGGCAAAGGCGTATTGAACGCGGTCGACGCCGTGAATGGCGAAATCGCAAATGAACTCAGCGGCATGGATGCCACGCAACAGCGCCTCATTGACGGACTGATGATGGAGCTTGATGGCACCGAGAACAAAAAGCGGCTCGGTGCAAATGCGATTCTAGGTGTCTCCATGGCGGTTGCCAAGGCCGCCGCTGAGAGCTGCAGCTTGCCGCTCTACCGATACATTGGCGGCACAAATGCGCGTGTCCTGCCAACCCCAATGATGAATATCATCAATGGCGGAGAGCACGCCGATAATCCCATCGACATCCAAGAGTTTATGATCATGCCGATCAATGCCGAGAGCATTGCAGATGGGGTTCGCGTCGGGGCCGAAGTGTTCCACACGCTGAAAAAGACGCTGAGCGATGCGGGTCATAACACGGGTGTTGGTGATGAAGGCGGGTTTGCGCCCAATCTATCGTCAACCACAGACGCGCTCGATTTTATAATGAAGTCGATTGAAGCAGCTGGATATCAGCCCGGAGAGGATGTCGCATTGGCGCTCGATGCGGCATCGACGGAATTCTTCAAAGACGGAAAATACGTGCTCGCGGGTGAGGGCAAGACGCTGGATGGTGAAGGCATGGCAAAGTACTTGACCGATCTTGTCGAGAACTACCCGATCCTTTCAATTGAAGACGGAATGGCAGAAGACGACTGGGAGGGCTGGGGCATTCTTACTGAAATGGTGGGAGATAGATGTCAGCTGGTCGGGGACGATTTGTTCGTGACCAATCCTGAACGCTTAGCGATGGGCCTTCAACGCGGCGCCGCCAACTCTATTTTGATCAAAGTCAATCAAATCGGAACGCTGTCTGAAACGCTAGATGCGGTCGAGCTTGCGCACCGTCACGCCTATACTTCCGTAATGTCACATCGGTCCGGTGAGACTGAGGACGCAACCATTGCTGATCTCGCTGTGGCGGTAAATTGCGGGCAGATCAAAACCGGGTCGCTGGCGCGTTCCGATCGGCTGGCAAAGTACAATCAGCTGATCCGGATCGAGGAAGAACTCGGGGCTTCAGCATTGTACGCAGGTTCGGCTCTGATAAACGCATAAAACGCGTCGCGATCGGGCCATGAGAATCAGTCTCTCAATGGCAGAGTCTTAAGCCACCTTTAACCACAATCGGTGATCCTTTCTGACGTAGAAGGATCACTTTCCATGACCTCGAAATGGGCCGCTGGGGCCATGTCTCTTACGGTGGCGTATTTCGCTTACCACGCATTCGCGGGGGAGCAGGGGCTTGGAACATGGACGGATAAACAGACCGAACTTGCTGAGAAAAAACAGCATTTGGCGGCGCTCGAAGCTGAAAATGCTGCGCTGCAAAAAGACATAGCTCGGCTCATTCCAGGGCAAGTTGACCCGGATCTAGTCGAATATCTCGCAAGACGTGATCTTGGCTTCGTTTATCCTCATGAGCTTGTGTTAGTTGACCGCGCTGTCAAAGATGCAAATTTGCATAACTGATAAGACTCGACCTTGCGTCAATCCTCTGCCTATTTAGGCGAAAATATCACACTTAGGGAGCCAGCATGGCCAAAGCCGCGACGCCCAAACGCCGGAGTGCGCCGAAACTCAAAAAGGATGAGGCGCTCAAGTTTTATCGGGACATGTTATTGATCCGCCGGTTCGAAGAACGCGCCGGTCAGCTCTACGGTATGGGCAAGATTGCAGGCTTTTGTCACCTCTACATTGGCCAAGAAGCGGTTGTCACGGGCATGCAGGCCTGTCTCAAAGACGGTGACCAAGTCATCACTGGCTACCGCGATCACGGGCATATGCTTGCCTGCGATATGGACCCACGCGGCGTGATGGCAGAACTGACCGGTCGTGAAGGCGGATACTCACGCGGCAAAGGTGGGTCCATGCACATGTTCAGCCGCGAAAAGAATTTCTTTGGTGGCCACGGAATCGTTGGCGCACAAGTGCCGATTGGAACCGGTCTAGGCTTCTCCAACAAGTATCTCGGCAAAGACAATGTTTGCCTCGCTTATTTCGGAGATGGCGCAGCAAATCAGGGCCAGGTCTATGAAGCGTTCAACATGGCCTCACTGTGGGATCTACCGGTCATCTATGTGATCGAGAACAACATGTATGCGATGGGAACAAGTGTCTATCGCCATGCGTCCGAGACCGAACTGTTCAAACGCGGCATCTCTTTTGAAATTGAAGGCGAAGAAGTTGACGGTATGGATGTTTACGCCGTCAAAAAAGCTGGCGAGAAAGCCGTCAAATATGCCCGCTCTGGAAAAGGGCCGTATATTCTTGAGATGAAGACATATCGCTATCGCGGCCACTCTATGTCAGACCCGGCAAAGTACCGAAAGCGCGAAGAAGTTGACGATATCCGCAGCCACAAGGATCCGATTGATGGCCTGAAAGGGCAAATCGTCGAGCAAGGCATTGCGAGCGAAGAGGACCTTAAAGCCATCGACAAAGAGATCCGCGCCATTGTGAAAGACGCCGCTGACTTCTCGCTTGAGAGCCCAGAACCTGACCCGTCAGAGCTCTGGACCGACGTCCTCCTTCCGGTGGAGGGCTAATCATGGCGGTCGATATTTTAATGCCAGCCCTGTCGCCAACGATGGAAGAAGGCACGCTCGCAAAGTGGTTGAAAGGCGAAGGTGATAAAGTCGAAGCCGGTGACATTATCGCTGAAATCGAGACCGACAAAGCGACGATGGAAGTCGAAGCGGTTGACGAAGGCACGCTCGCCAAAATCCTGATCCCAGAAGGCACTGAAGGCGTCAAAGTGAACGCCGTCATCGCCGTGCTGTCCGAAGATGGTGAGGACGCCAGCAGCGTGACTGTGGCGACACCCGTCGAAGCGCCAGCCCCGAAAGTGACCCCGGTTGACGAACCCGAAGTGCTTGAAGCGCGTGCAGCCGCGGAGGCACCGTCCGCGCCCGCGCTGACCAATCCGGATGTGCCCTCTGGAACAAGCTATACGAAGACCGTCGTCCGGGACGCCTTGCGCGACGCGATGGCCGAAGAAATGCGGCGCGATGAAACGGTCTTTGTGATGGGCGAGGAGGTTGCCGAGTACCAGGGCGCTTACAAAGTCACCCGCGAATTGCTGCAAGAGTTTGGAGCGCGGCGTGTGGTCGACACCCCGATCACCGAGCACGGCTTTGCCGGCCTCGGCGTTGGCGCGGCGTTTGGCGGCCTTCGCCCCATTGTCGAATTCATGACCTTCAACTTCGCGATGCAGGCGATTGACCACATCATCAACTCTGCAGCGAAGACGCTCTATATGTCAGGCGGCCAAATGGGCTGCCCGATCGTGTTTAGAGGCCCGAATGCTGCCGCTGCGCGCGTCGGGGCACAGCACAGCCAAGACTATGCGGCTTGGTACGGCCATGTCCCCGGACTGAAAGTGGTTGCGCCATGGGATGCAGCCTCAGCAAAAGCCCTTTTAAAGTCTGCGATCCGCGATCCGAACCCGGTCGTCTTTCTCGAACATGAATTGCTGTACGGCCTCGAATTCGATGTCCCAGATCTTGAGGACTATACGCTGCCCATTGGCAAGGCGGCGGTCATTCGCGAAGGCACTGATGTCACTTTGGTCGGCTATTCGCGGATGGTGGGCTTTGCCATGGACGCTGCAGATACACTCGCAGAGCACGGCATCTCGGCTGAAGTGATCGATCTGCGCTCGATCCGACCGCTCGATATCGAGACCGTGGTCGAGAGCGTTAAAAAGACCAATCGTTTGGTTACAGCTGAAGAAGGCTGGAAGCATATGGGCGTTGGCGGCGAGATTGCCGCCGGTGTCACCGAGCATGCCTTTGATTATCTCGATGCACCGCCGCTGCGCGTCACGCAAAAAGACGTGCCGCTGCCATATGCGGGCAATCTTGAAGCGATGAGCTTGCCAGGCGCCGATGATATCGTCGCTGCGGCGAAAGCGGTTTGCGAGGGGATGTAATCATGGCCATTAATATCACCATGCCCGCCCTTAGCCCGACCATGGAAGAAGGCACGCTCGCGAAATGGAATGTTAAGCCGGGCGACACGGTCGAGGCTGGCGATGTGATCGCTGAGATCGAAACTGACAAGGCCACGATGGAGGTCGAGGCGGTCGATGAAGGCACGGTCGCGCAGATCCTCGTCAATGAAGGCACCGAAGGCGTCAAAGTGAACGCAATTATCGCCGTGCTTGCGGAAGAGGGAGAGGATGCAAACTCTGTTTCTGTATCTCCGGCCTCCGCGCCTGAGCCTCAAGCTGCCGAACCCACACCTTTGAAGCAAGCGACCCCGGATCAAGTCCAAGGCAGCGCCGAAACCAAACCCGTCGCTTCCACACCCATGCCACTGCCTGCAACGTCCGCAGACGGAGATCGCATCAAAGCCAGTCCGCTGGCGCGCCGTATCGCTACCCTCAAAGGCATCGACCTCACCGCGCTTAAAGGCAAAGGGTCCGGACCGCATGGCCGCATCGTCAAAAAAGACGTCGAGACTGCGCAGCCCGGGACAGCCGTGGCACCTGCAGCACGCGCTTCTGCGCCCGCTTCGCCGGACGGATTGATCTTACCGCAAGTGCTCGATGACCGGGTTTATGCCCCGGATAGTTATCGCCTCGAACCGCTGGATGGCATGCGCAAAACGGTCGCCCGCCGTCTCACCCAGAGCTTCATGCAGGTGCCGCACTTCCCGCTCAATGTGGACATTGCGCTCGATAAACTGCTTGCAGCCCGCAAAGGGATCAATGACACGGCGCCGGAAGGCGTAAAAGTGTCAGTCAATGATATGCTGATCAAAGCCTCGGCGCTCGCCCTAATGGTGGAACCCGATTGCAATGCGAGCTTCACTGACAATGGTATTGCCTATCACAATGGCGCGCATATTTCTGTCGCGGTTGCGATTGATGGTGGTCTCATCACGCCGGTTATTCGCGATGCCGAGAAGAAAGGGCTCGCAGATATCTCAATCGAGATGAAAGATCTGGCGAGCCGGGCCCGTGAACGGAAGCTCAAGCCGCACGAATATATGGGCGGCACCTTCTCAATCTCGAACCTCGGCATGTTTGGGATCAAGTCCTTTGCATCGATCATCAATCCACCCGAAGGCATGATCATGTCCGTGGGGGCGGGAGAAAAGCAGCCTGTGGTCGGCGCAGATGGCCAATTGACCACGGCGACAATGATGGGCGTGACATTGACCTGTGATCATCGCGTGATTGGCGGCGCCGAGGGCGCACGATGGTTGCAAGCCTTCAAACGATTTGTTGAAACACCAGAAAGCATGCTGCTCTAGGGGCGTTCGATGTTTCAACTCAAATGGCCGAATGTGGAGATGACCACCGCGTTAAGCGCGGTTGTCGTCGGCGTCGCCGCTCTTATCGTTGCCGTAGATCAATCCAACATTGCCCGCCAGCAGGCCGATCTGATGGAGCGAACGGTGGAGGCCTCTGTCTGGCCGATCGTCCAATTTGAGTTTACCAGCGATCAAGACATTCGAAACGCCGAGGCGACCCTATCTTTGCGCAATTCCGGGGTTGGACCCGCCATTGTTAAGGGCATCCAAATTTCCAAGAACGGGTCTCCCATCGAGACGATTGATGCGTATTTGGAGCGGCGTCTTGATGTGACTCAGGGCATGCGGTTCGATTTGGATACAGCGCGCGGGACAGGCCGTGTCCTGTCCGCAAGTGAATCGGTGATGCTCGGTGAAGCGCGGTGGGAACTTGTCGTCGGTCAGATACCGTCGGGCATGCGTGACAATATAGATGCGTATTTTGATGAGCTTGGCGCGATTGATGGGGCAATCTGCTACTGCTCGGTTTTGGATCAGTGTTGGGTGAACCGCACGGATGATTTTGCCAATCCGGAGCCCGTTAAGAACTGCTCGGAGATGCAGTTTGGTGAGTTTTGATAGGAGTGCTGAATGGCCGATTTTGATCTAATCGTCATTGGCTCAGGTCCGGGCGGATATGTATCCGCTATCCGCGCCAGCCAGTTGGGCATGAAGACTGCGATTGTCGAGCGCGAAAATTTGGGCGGCATCTGCTTGAATTGGGGCTGTATCCCGACCAAAGCGCTTTTACGATCAGCTGAAGTTCTGCACCTTGCGAAATCAGCGGCAGCGTATGGTCTCAAAGTCGACAAAGCTGATTTTGATTTGGAGGGTGTGGTCAAACGCTCCCGAGGTGTTGCCGCGCAGCTTTCTGGCGGTGTGAAACACCTCATGAAGAAGAACAAGATCACTGTCATTGAAGGCGAAGCGCGTCTTGAAAAAGGGGGCGACGCGCCAAAAGTCATCGTCAAAGACAGCAAAAGCAAAGAGACGTCTTATCAAGCCAAGCATGTCTTATTGGCGACGGGTGCGCGGGCGCGAGCAATCCCGCAAGCGGGGCTAGAGCCGGATGGCAAATTGATCTGGACTTACCGCGAAGCCATGGTCCCGGAGGCCTTGCCTAGGCGCTTGCTGGTGATTGGATCAGGTGCCATCGGGATCGAATTTGCGAGCTTCTACAATGAGCTCGGATCACAGGTGACGGTGGTTGAGGCGGTCGACCGTATTTTGCCGGCTGAGGATGCTGAAATTTCGGCCTTCGCGCATAAATCATTTGAAAAGCAAGGGCTCAACATCAAGACCGCCGCGCAGGTCAAAGGCCTGAAAAAAGGCAAAGACAATGTTATCGCCGAGGTCTCTGTTGGTGGTAAGACCGAGCACATCGAGGTGGACCGCGTTATCCTCGCGATAGGCATTGTCGCAAACTCCGATGGACTTGGACTTGAGAAGCTCGGTGTGAAACTTGATCGCACACATGTCCAAGTCGATGGTTTCGGGCGGACCGGCGTGAAGGGCCTCTATGCGATCGGTGATCTGACAGGCGGCCCTTGGCTCGCGCACAAAGCGAGCCACGAAGGCGTCATTTGCGTCGAGAAGATCGCTGGTGAAATTGATGACGCGCACCCATTCGACAATTGGAATGTTCCGGGCTGCACATATAGCCATCCGCAAGTCGCAAGCGTCGGCCTCACCGAAGCGGAAGCCAAGAAAACGGGTAAAAAACTGAATGTCGGCAAGTTTCCTTTTATCGGAAATGGCAAGGCGATCGCTCTCGGAGAGCCCGAGGGGTTGGTCAAAACCATTTTCGATGCCGAAACGGGTGAGTTGCTCGGCGCGCATATGGTCGGCGCTGAAGTGACCGAGCTGATTCAAGGCTATGTCATCGCACGTGAAGGCGAACTGACCGAAGAAGACTTGATGCATACTGTCTTCCCGCATCCAACGCTGTCTGAAATGATGCATGAAGCGGTGCTTGCGTCCGAAGGGCGAGTCTTGCACATGTGAGGGACGCTCACAACGAGCCAGAGGTCCTCAATGTCAGAAACCAACATGCCGGAGTGGCTCGCCAAAGACGCCCTCGACGTGGGCTTGTTCACCAATCAGCTCGAGCCCATGCTCGACTTTTGGCAAACAGAAGTCGGGCTCGCTTTCGATCACATGCTCCCCGTTGGAGGGGGCGTCCGACAGCATCGGCACGACCACCAGGGCGCGGTTTTAAAGCTCAACCACGCGCGCAATCCTCTACCGCCGAAGTCGGAGGGCGGATTGCAGCGACTGATCATTGCGAAGGAAGGTGTCACAACACCAAGAGACCTCTCGGATCCAGACGGCAATCAGGTTCAGCTCGTTCCGCTTGGATTTGGCGGTGTCGACCATTGGGCAATCGAAATCGCAACAGTCGATCACGCGACGTTCTTGACGCATTACCGCGATCGACTTGGGCTCCCCCAGGACAGGCGATTTCCTGCCGCTGTCAGGTGCGGACGCAGTCAAATCATTGGCGTAGGGGCTCCAGAAATTGCCGATCAAACGGACTCTGATGCAATGCAGCGAACCGGATTTCGATATTCGACCATGCAAGTTTTCAAAGTCGACTCCTGTCACGATCAAGCGTTGGCGCGCGGGGCCGCCGAAGGTGCCGCCCCAATGACTTTGGGTAAAACGGCGAGGATATCCTTTCTCAAAGATCATCACGGGAATTGGATGGAATTGTCTCAGCGCGCATCCATCACTGGATCTCTGACGCCCGGCTAGTCGACGGTTTCGCACCGACCTTGGAATCCGCCTCGAAACACGCCTAAATGGCAAGAATGCTGCCATCAAAACTGATTGAGACATTGCATCATGTCGCGCACTTACTGTCGAAGGCTCACGAGCCTTGGTGGATCCTCGGCAGTGGGGCCGTCGCCCTGAAGGGCTATGATGCCGGACCTGTCGGGGATGTCGATGTGCTCGTATCCGAACGGGATGCTGATCATTTGATCGACCAATTTGGACTGAAAGACCGAAATGATGGTGGAACGCCTTTGTATCGGTCGTCCTATTTCTTGACGCCAGACCTCGGACCAATGCCCGTCGAAATTATGGCCGGGTATGATATTTATGCGGATCAGGTTTGGCACCCCATTTGGCCGACCAGCCGTGAGCGTATTCAGGTATCTGGCGTAGATCTTTTCGTTCCGAGTGACGCGCATTTGATCGAGATCTTCGGTATGCTCGGGCGCGAGAAGGACCAGCAGCGTATTCATGCGATGAATAACTCTAAATGATTGACCGTGGGCGCGGTGCAGGTCAGGTAAGAAGACAT
>JBCBQS010000098.1:0-9884 GCA_039820085.1 Pseudomonadota bacterium | reverse complement strand
AAGGGGGAGCTGATCAAGAATGGGGTTCACCATCAAACCGGCGGATGACAGATTCCAGGCAAGGCACGGACGCGGACCGATTGTCGTTTCGCGTCATGGCCGACCGGCTTTAGATCGCTCAGCTGGGCCAAAGTTGACGTGGCAAGAATACCGCGACTGGTGGGAACAGTATGAGCGCGGCAGTCTTGCTGAAGATCAAACCGCGCCCGACCCGCTTAAGCGTTTGGTCGGGGAGATGGATTTGGTGCTCAGCTCGGCGCGACCGCGTGCGATTGAGACAGCGACCTGGGCAACCAATGGCCGAACACCAGAGCCTCATGCTGTTTTCAACGAAGCGCCGCTTCCTCCGCCTCGGTTTAAGACGCGCCGCTATTTGCCCAAAACCTGGAATGTTTTGGCGCGGGCCTATTGGTTGCGCGGGCACAAGTTGGATGGCGAAGGCGTTCTAGAGGCCCGGCAACGCGCCAAAGAAGCGGCGGAACAGTTGCATGAATTTGCCAACGGCCAATCAGTTTATCTTGCGGCGCATGGCTGGTTTAATCGCATGTTGCGGCGGCCGCTCAAAAGCCTGGGATGGGTCTGTGTTCACGATGGTGGTGACAAATATTGGAGCTACCGCGTTTATGAATATCGTGGAAAATCATGAAATCGCCATTGAGGCGAGCCGAAACCAGTTCTAGGGTGGCCCTCAAATAGCGACTCTGGGACACAACCATGGCGGCAAAACCAAAACCTGTAAAAGAAATGAGCTTCGAGGAAGCGCTTGCAGAACTTGAAACAATTGTCCGCCAATTAGAGCAAGGTGATGTCGAGCTCGAACAGTCCATTGCTATTTATGAACGCGGCGCTGAACTTAAAAAGCATTGCGAGGGCCGACTGAAATCAGCCGAACTAAAAGTCGAACAAATTGTTCAAGGGGCTGACGGGACGGCGAAAACAGAACCCGCGAGCTTTGACTGATGGCGGATGACGGCGATCCTGATTTTGGACGTCGACTGACGGAAATTGCTGATCGGATCACTGTCGCGCTCGATCAGCTTATCCCGCCAGCCCAAGGCCCAGAAGCAGATCTCATGCGTGCTATGCGCCATTCGGCACTTGCCAATGGCAAACGTATGCGCCCGTTTTATGTGATTGAAACTGGAGCGATGTTCGATGCGCATGAAAAAAGCCTGCTGCGGGCCGCTGCGGCCTTAGAATGCATTCATTGTTACTCTCTCATCCATGATGATTTGCCCTGTATGGACGACGATGATTTTCGCCGTGGCCAACCGACAGTGCATAAAGCCTTTGATGAGGCGACCGCGATCCTTGCAGGTGATGCTTTGCTGACACTTGCTTTTAAAATCCTCGCCAATCGTGAAACGCATCAAAATGCGAATATCCGATTGAAACTGCTCGAGCGATTGGCCGATGCGTCGGGCGCTCTTGGCATGGTCGGCGGGCAAATGATCGATATGCTTGAAGACGAAAGTCCGCGTGACCTGAACACGATCACTCGCATGCAACGGTTGAAAACCGGTGCACTGATTTCTTATTCCGTCGAAGCGGGTGGGATCATAGGCGGTGCCAATGAGTCTGAACGCCAAGCTTTACATGGGTTTGCGCACGATTTGGGGCTTGCATACCAGATTTCCGACGATTTGCTCGATGCGACTGGGAATGAGACCCAAGCGGGCAAACCGCTCAGGACTGATGAAGGGGCTGGAAAAGCAAATTTCGTAACAATTCTTGGGATTGAGCAGGCCCAGGAGAGGGTGCGGCTCCTCGCCGCGCAGGCCAAAGAGCATCTCGCAATATTTCACAGTCGGGCCAATATCCTGCTACAATCAGTTGATTTTGTGCTGGATAGAAATCACTAATCCAGTCAAAAGAGTAGAATAGGGATGGGAGGCAAACAGATGACAGAATTAAAAAATGCACGTTTGCTCGACGAAGTGCTAACCCCCGACGATTTGAAAGATAAATCGAGGCAAGAGCTCAAACAGCTTGCCGATGAGGTCCGACAGGAGGTTATCGACGCCGTATCGGTGACCGGCGGACACCTCGGTGCCGGTTTGGGCGTGGTTGAACTTACCGTCGCCATCCATGCCGTTTTCAATGCGCCAGATGACAAGCTGATTTGGGACGTTGGACATCAATGCTATCCGCACAAAATCCTGACCGGACGCCGAGACCGGATCAGAACGCTACGTCAAGGTGGAGGTCTGTCCGGCTTCACAAAGCGTGAGGAAAGCGAATTTGATCCATTCGGGGCAGCCCACGCCTCAACCTCAATTTCGGCAGCCCACGGATTTGCAACCTCGCGCGATCTTCAAGGCCGCGTGAATCACGTGATTTCCGTGATCGGCGATGGGTCGATGACTGCTGGCATGGCGTATGAGGCCATGAACAATGTCGGCGGTGACCAAAAGCGCCAAATTGTCATACTGAACGACAATGACATGTCTATTGCGCCGCCCGTGGGTGCCATGAGCCATTACTTCTCGCGGTTGGTCTCAAGTCGGTCGTATCGCGGACTGCGGAAAATCGCGAAATCTGTGGTGAAGCCAATTGGCCTCGCCAACCCAACGCGCAAAGCCGAAGAATACCTGCGCGGGTTCGCTATGGGCGGCACAATGTTTGAAGAATTGGGCTTCTACTATGTCGGCCCGATTGATGGCCATGATTTAGATGTTCTCATCCCTGTCCTCGAGAACGTTCAGAAGATGCAAAGACCGGTCTTGGTGCATGTCGTTACCAAAAAAGGTCACGGCTACGCGCCAGCCGAGAACAGCGCCGATAAGTATCACGGCGTGTCAAAATTTGACGTTGTCACAGGCAAACAAGCCAAATCCAAAGCCGGGGCGCCAAAATTCCAAGACGTCTTTGGCGAGACGCTGGTGAAGCTGGCGGAGACGGATGACAAAATCTGTGCGATCACCGCCGCGATGCCGTCGGGAACGGGCGTCAACATCTTTGCGAACGCTTTCCCAGAGCGTGCCTTCGATGTCGGGATCGCCGAACAACATGCGGTTACGATGGCGGCGGGAATGGCAGCGGATGGGATGCGGCCCTACGCAGCGATCTACTCAACGTTTCTACAGCGTGGATACGACCAAGTCGTGCACGATGTGGCGATCCAAAAGCTACCTGTTCGTTTCGCGATTGACCGGGCGGGCCTCGTTGGTGCCGACGGTCCGACGCATGCCGGTAGCTTTGACATTGGATATCTCGGCGCGCTCCCGGGAGTCATTTGTATGGCTGCCGCGGACGAAGCCGAACTGGCTCAAATGGTCGTCACGGCGAATGAGATTGATGATCGACCCTCGGCCTTCCGCTATCCGCGGGGGGAAGGGTATGGCGTCGCCATGCCAGAGGCGTTGACGCCGCTAGAGATCGGCAAAGGCCGGATCGTTCGCGAAGGCACCACCATCGCAATTCTTTCTTACGGTGCACGCCTGCAAGAGTCTCTTGTCGCGGCTGAGATGCTGGCGGCGCAGGGGCTGTCTTGCACAGTTGCGGATGCCCGATTTGCAAAACCGCTCGATGCTGACCTAACCGAACGGTTGGCACGCGATCATGAAGTTCTGATCACAATCGAAGAAGGCGCTATGGGCGGGTTTGGCGCCTTTGTGCTGCACCATCTCGCTGGGGCGGGGGCGCTCGACTCTGGCCTGAAGATCCGCACCATGCACCTTCCAGATGTGTTCCAGAACCAAGACAAGCCAGAGCTGATGTATGAAGAGGCCGGCTTGACCGCTCGGCATATTGCGGCGCAAGCTATCGAAATCCTTGGTCGCGGCGATGTTGCCGAAATCGAGCGGTTTGCCAGCGCTTAGAAGATTAAATTTACGTCGGTCGTTTTTCCGCCTTAGTCGGCTGCCACTGCGTGAGCTTGGATCGATGTAGAGTTAGGCGCGGTTATGAAAATTCGGTGTGTGTTGATCGGTTTGTCAGTCGGCATCGCGGCGTGTGAAACCATCCCCGCGACGATGGACCCAACACTTTTTGCTTCGCAGATCGCGCAAGTCGCTGAGGCGCCGAATCCCGCTGCCGCAGATGCAGAATTATCGGCCCTTTTGGATCAGACGGATCTTACGCTCGAACAACGCGCCGACGCGCTTCACCTGCGCTCAGAGCGGCGCTTAGAGGCTCGATTCGATCTGCCAGGTGCGCTCGCAGATTATGACGCCTTTGCAGCCTTGGCCCCGGAAGACCCGCGCGTCGCCAGCATTGAGCGGCGTAAAGTGTTTGCCGCGAGCGAAATAGACAGCGCTCAAAGACGTCTTGCGCAGCTGCAAAACCTGTCTGATTGGTTTGATGACAAAGTGCTCATGGGCGATATGGATGCTGCCGCCGCGCGGTATCGGTCTGCGGGATTGACCCCGAAGGCGGAGCAATTCGAACTCTTACAAACGCGCGGTTATATTTGTGCTGTCGGCACAGAAGCCGTGCACAAATTTGGCGATCGGCCAGATTATATCGCTGATGCCTTTTGGTGTGCGGATCAAGAACCCAATCAAACAGCGGACCTGAACACAGACCCCAGCGATTCCTGATTTCTGCCTTAGTGTTGCCTTCGCCGCCCCGGACGGTTGGCAAGTCAAAAGAAAGAGAGAGATCATGCGTTTACTTCTTGCCGCCTCTACCCTCATTCTCGTCACCGCGTGTGCGACATCCAATGTGGACGCCCCGCCGGTGATTGCTGATGCCCCTCCGATTGCGACTGAGCCGAGCACGTACGATCTTGCCATGGGCACGGTGGATGATTTGCTCGCGGCGGGAAACGAGCAAGCAGCGATCCTGCGCCTCGAGCAACTGATTGGTATGCAAACAGCGACCGACGATGAGCGTGCTGCGGCTTTGTTCCGGATGGCAGAGCTCAAACTGGGCGATGGCAGCCAAGTCTGGGGAGGCATTGAAGCGCTCGACGAACTCATTGAGGCCTATCCAGAGCATGAGAGCATTCCTGCTGCCGTGGAGATGCGCGGTACCGCACGCGGTGAAGCCACAAGTCTCAATTTCGTGCTTGAACAGGGTGAGCTGTCCCCAATGCAGCAATTCGAGGCACGATTTCGGCTTGGCGAGTTCCAAACTGCCGCTGACATCATGCTGGCAAACGCTCTAACGCCCGAGAATTCCTATCTCCTCGATATGTATCAAATTGGCTTTTTGTGCGATTCGATTGAGCTGACGGGACCGCAATACAAACTGATTGAACCTGATGGCACGGAACGAACGGTGCGGTTTTGCGATTTTGGCAAATAAATCGCTAATGCAAACGCCAAAATCTGCAAAAAGTAACTCGCCTTAGGCACGAGCTTGGCATAGGCTTTGCGTTGTCCTGGGGAGCGTTAATTAAGTAGAGTTTCGACCCATGCAGTCGTTTTTGACGGTTTTGATCGCAGGCATTGCAGCTTTCTTCGCGGTCTTCATGCTCAACCCGGAACCAGGTCCAGAGACGGTGACCTACATTTCAGCAGATTTACCTGAAATCACGCTCCCGAATACAGGGCTGCCAAACTTCCTCTTAGTTTCAGGTCAGCCGGTTATGCTCGCCTTCGATACGGGCGTTGCGTATCAAGGGAGCATGGAGTTTTCGCTCGAAGGTCTGTCGAAACTTCAGGACGACCGCCCATAAGGTCTCCAAAACGGAGCATCCACGCCACACCTGCCGCAGCGTCGCCCCTTCCGTAGGGGTCGCCGATGCCGCATATGCGTCTCCAAGAACGATAAATCACTTGGAGGATCCCTATGGCAGTAGCAGCTTTGCCGGATGGCTGGCCGGTTATGTCAATCGCGCAAGCCAATGCAGCCATTGCCGCGTCAGATAGCCCACTCAAACTTGGTGATGGTGTGGTCAATGGCGTGCCGATGAAGATTTATGTCGATGCCCCTCCGACCATTCGCGACATTCTTTTACTCGGCGAGATGCAGTTCGGTCATCGCGACTATCTCGTCTACGAAGATGAACGCGTGACTTACGCAGCTCTGGTGCGAGCCGTCGAGCATTTCGCCAAGATTCTAACCGAGCAATTCGGGGTCAAAAAAGGCGATCGGATCGCGGTGATTATGCGCAACTATCCTCAGTGGCCAATCCCGTTCTATGCCGCGCTCTCGATCGGCGCGATCGCAACGCCAATGAATTCCTGGTGGACCGCAGATGAGCTGGAATATGGGCTCAGCGATTCTGGTGCAAAAGTGGCCGTTATCGATCCGCAGATCCTTGATCGTCTGAGCGGACATATTGACCGCCTGAATGATCTTGAGACGGTCATTCTCGCACGCGCAGATGACCGTCCGCTCAGCGGGAAAATCCACTCAATGGAAGCCTTGATTGGCCCGGCCAATAGCTGGAGTGACTTGCCGAAGATCGGTCTGCCGCAGGTTGATCTCGGGCCAGATGATGACGCAACCATCATGTACACGTCTGGCACCACAGGACGACCAAAAGGCGCCTTAGCCACACATCGCGCTATCATTTCGAATATGCTCAACTCTATGACGTGCCAGATGCGGATGCTGCTTCGCCGAGGTGAGCTGCCACCAGAACCCGATCCAAATGAGCAAGGCGCGACGCTGCTTTCAATTCCATTCTTTCATGCAACTGGGGCATTCGCGGTTTTGATCCCGACGATCCTGCGCGGTGACAAAATCATCTCAATGTACAAGTGGGATGCTGGGGAAGCGTTGCCGATCATCGAACGAGAACAGGTCACTGGCGTTGGCGGCGTCCCTGCAATTGCCTGGCAATTGCTCGAGCATCCGGACCGAGACAAGTACGATCTCTCGTCAATCAAAGCCGTCTCTTATGGCGGCGCCCCCTCTGCACCCGAGCTGGTTGCAACCATCAAGAAGCGGTTTCCAGAAGCTGCGCCCGGCAATGGTTGGGGGATGACGGAAACATGTGCGACCGCATCTTTGAATATTGGCGAAGACTATGTGAACCGCCCCGATAGCGCCGGTCATCCTCCGGGGGCGGTAGAGCTAAAAATCGTCGATCCGGATGGCAACACCGTGCCCGCTGGCGAAGTTGGTGAGCTGTGGTGCAAAGGCGCGATGAATTGCAAAGCCTATTGGAATAAGCCTGAAGCGACAGCGGAGACCTTTGTCGATGGGTGGGTTGTCACTGGCGACCTCGCCCGTTTGGATGAAGAAGGCTTCCTCTATTTGGTCGACCGCGCCAAGGATATGTTGATCCGCGGCGGCGAGAACATTTACTGTATCGAAGTTGAGAACGCCCTCTATGACCATCCAGCCGTCATGGATGCCTCGGTCGTCGGCATCCCGCATAAGGTACTTGGCCAAGAAGTCGGCGCCGTGGTCCAACTCAAACCTGGGATAGAGGTCAGCGAGGATGAGCTGCGTGCCCATGTTCGAAATCAAATCGCCGCGTTCAAGGTGCCTGTAGAGATCCAGTTTCAAGCGGATCCGCTTCCGCGGAATGCCAATGGCAAGATCTTGAAGCCTGAACTGCGGGATCGATTTGAGCCAAGGGCCTAGCGCCAGCGCCGGAACACCTTGATGGACGAAAACGCAACGTACCAAAAAGCGAAGTCGGGACAGCCGCTGGCCTTAGAACAGCGTGAACATTCCGGCGATGGTCGTCGGTTCTCGCCGTCTATCGGTCGCAATAAGGACGTTGTGCGCGACGCATTTTTACGTGTGATCCCTAATGGCGGTCAGATCTTGGAAATTGCGTCTGGAACGGGTGAGCATGGGGCGCATATCACAGCCGCCGCTCCAGGCATTCACTGGACTTATTCCGACATTGATGCCGACAGCCAGCTAAGCCAATCGGCATGGCGGAATGATGCAGACCATGATCGGCTGGCCGGGCCGCTGACCCTTGATACCACCGCGGCGCATTGGGGTGAGGCGGAGCGGGCGGGCGCGTGGGATGGCTTGTTTTGCGCGAATATGATTCACATCGCTCCGTTTGAAGCCGCTGAAGGTCTGCTGGCTGGAGCAGGGCGATTGCTGCGACCCGGAGGGCGATTGATGCTGTATGGCCCATTTGCGCGCGCCGGGGAGATCGCGCCTTCGAATGCGCGGTTCAGCGAAGACTTAAAACGGCGCGATCCGAGATGGGGCGTTCGGGATCTGGACACAGACATCGTGCCGCTTGCAGCAAAGGCGGGGATGGACTTGGTGGACGTGATTGAAATGCCCGCCAACAATCTCAGTGTTGCGTTTGAAAAGCGCTAGTTGGGCTTTTTCTTTGCTTTCTTCTTTTGACCTAGTGATTCGATGTCCTGCCGCGCTTGATTAAGAATATCGACAATGTCCTCATAGGTGGATGTATCGGGCCAAGATTTCGTGACAGAGCGAAACACGGAGTGTCGCAAACGTTGGCTGGCGGCGCGTACATCACGTGGATCAAGCTGCGAGTCCGGATGGGCAAGGGCTTCTAGCCGGTCGGTGATTTTCTCAAGAGTCTCAGCCTGTTCGATAAGTTCTGCTTCGCCGTCTTCGGTGATGTAGAACACCCGCTTGCCGTCTGTTTTTTTGACTTTTGCGAGACCCATATCCTGGATCACTGAGAGGGCCGGATAAATGACGCCGGGGCTGGGCTTATAGGTGCCGCCTGTGCGGGTCTCAATCTCTGCAATCAAGTCATATCCGTGACGCGGCGTCTCTGAGATCAGTAAGAGGATGAGAAGGCGCAGATCGCCATGATCTAAGGGGCGTCGTCGCGGGGCTGCGGAACGGTGGTGCATTTTCATGTAAGCCCTCGCGGCCTTTCTCATACGATGTGTGTGATACATAGCAGGTTCCTTTTAGATATATCTAAAACTTAGTTTCGATATATCTAAATGCAAGCCCCGAAAACGACCTAAGCGATCACCGACGATTTCAACTGCTTTATTCGGCGTTTTGATTGGCTTGCCACCGTGCCCGTATTTCTTCGCTGCGATTGTGTACGCCATCAGGGCTCCAGCCGGGCGCATTCGCAGCGCGTTTGATCCATGTCACAGGTCGCAGTCCATCGCGTGCGCAGTCTCTGAGAAGCGCCGCAAATTCATGAAAGGCGACGATGACCGGATTGAAGGACTCAAGCGGTTTGACGATCCCATAATCCGGCTTGTCAGCGGCTTGCTCCGGAATGAACGTGCCGAACATCTTGTCCCAGATAATAAAGACACCCGCATAGTTTGCATCGAGATATCGCGGATTTGTGGCGTGATGTACGCGGTGATGGCTGGGCGTGTTGAAGACTGATTCAAACCAGCGAGGGCATTTATCAATGGCTTCAGTGTGGATCCAAAACTGGTAGACGAGATTTATGCCCCCTGCGATGCCGATGAAGGCCGGGTGGAACCCAAGCAGAACCAAAACCCACCCAACCGCGATCAGGCCTGTGAAAGGACCAAACCAAGGCTGCCGGAGCGCTGTCGAAAGATTGTAGTGTTTGCTCGAATGGTGGGTCACATGCTCCATCCAGAACCATCGGATGCGATGCGCAAAGCGATGCTTCCAATAATAGACCAGGTCATAAAGCACGAACACTAGGAGAAAACTCCACCATGTGGTCGGCATCGTCGTCACACGATAAGGCCAAGCGAGCATCAGAAGCCAAAGTGCGGCCACGCCCGTGAGTGTCCCGATAATCGCATTGCCGAGGCCCATTGCCATGCTGGTTATGGCGTCTGCTGTTTCATAGCGACCGCTGGCGCGACCGGTATTGACGGACCACCATTCGACGGCAACAGAAATGACAAAGATCGGCGCGAATAGCGCTTCGATCGGAATTCCCGCAGGCAAAACATGTCCCTCTCAACGCACGCCCCAGTTTTGCCAGAACCGTTTTATTTGGCTAGCCCATACGTGCTGAACGAGTGTGGGACAGGTCAATTATGTGCAGGCACAATCGATCGTTGCGCTTGTCTCAATTGTCAAAA
>JBCBQS010000097.1:0-10065 GCA_039820085.1 Pseudomonadota bacterium | reverse complement strand
CAGCTGACGTGGAACGCGAGATCTTTGATGAGGCAAATGGTGTGTTCGATAATCTCGACGCCAATGTGACAATCTATACGTCAGACACCGACCGCGCTTTGCACGTATCAAACCTCGTCAATCGCAAGAAGCGTCTTGGCGTCGAGATTATCGAACACACCATTTGCCTCATCAAAGATCTCGCGTTCCACGTCAGCTGCGACAAGCAAAATTCGAAACTCGAGATCGCCGCCGCGATTGTGTCGCTCCAAATAGTCTTGCGCATAATTTTCCAACGCTTCGGTCAGGACCCGATTGCCCATTGAATGGGCAATGATGTTAATTCGCTCGATGTCTAAATCTTCGGTGAGGATATCCAGAAAAGCTTCGAGATGCGGCGCCGCCTCAAATGATCGATCCCGGTCGCCTTGATAGTCTTCCAATGACAAAGCTCCGGCGGACGGCCAGCTATACAAAACGGGCACGCCCACATCGAAGCCGTCTTCGCGCGATAGGTCATTTGACAATTGTGCGGTCCGGACCAGCGCGTCATCAAATTTCACATTGAAGCCGTGCACAAACAGCAAAACTGAATTTGACGCTTGGGTGTCAATCGCATCTTGGAGTGTGGCTGAAAACGACTCCCGACCACGGGTCGTGATCCGAGTGAGGAAAACAAATTCAGCAAGCTTATTTGGATCAGCTGGGAGCGCGCCTTGGACATGCGGCGTTTCACCGGGCAAGCGGTCGCCGCCCTCATCGACGAGTTTCGGCAGCCAAATATCAGCGCGTCCCAATGCAAGTGCGCCACTCGATGTGCCGAGCCCTTCGACAATATCTTGTTCGTCGCTCGCGTTGTTCACCGCACCAGGCTCAAGTTCGCGATCAGTGCCATACCAGACGCGGATACAATCCACTCGGCGCTCGACTTCTGCGGCTTCGACCAGCGCCTGACAATCGGTGCCAAAGTCGGGATGGCGCAAAAGAAGCGGGCGGTTGAACCACCACCAGGCTGCCACAGCACTTGCGGCGATGATTACCAATAGACCGAGGAGCCATTTTAACATGCGTCCACCTCTCCAAATGCCCAGCGCGGTCCTTTAAACGCAAATTTTGGCTCTGAAACAAGCAGGGTGTTTCGTTGAGGCACGGAATAACTGCTATGTTTTCGCATTCTCGCAAATTCCCGCTATATCGCTGCCAAGACTCAACGCAGGGGGTCGCCCATGTCTGATTTTCTTTTGCTCGCCTTTGTTTTGCTCGCGGCTGGTATCATCGCGGTACCGATTGCGACCCGGCTCAAGCTTGGGTCGGTGCTCGGCTATCTCATCGCCGGGATTGCGATCAGTCCGTTTCTCTCGGTACTTGGGGTCGACGTGATTGCGATACAGCACTTTGCTGAGTTTGGCGTCGTGATGATGCTCTTCTTGGTCGGAATGGAACTCGAGCCAAAAATCCTCTGGCAAATGCGCAATCGTCTGCTCGGACTCGGCGGCGGGCAGGTGCTGATGACCATGCTCCTGGTCATGTCAGTCGCGCTAGCGTTTGGACAAAGCTGGAATGCCGCTCTGATTATTGGAATGATTTTGTCGCTCTCATCGACGGCGATTGTATTGCAGACGCTGAATGAAAAAGGGTTGATGAAAAGCGATGGCGGGCAGGCAAGCTTTTCCGTGCTTCTGTCTCAAGATATCGCGTTCATACCAATGCTTGCGATTATTCCCTTGCTCGTTGTCCCCGAAGTGGCGCAGCTCACAGCGGGCGGGGCCGACGATCACGGCCACTCACTCAGCCTCGTAGAGGGGCTGAACGGTTGGCAAACCGTGCTGGTGACCATCGGCGCCATCGCGGCGGTGGGATTGGGCGGGAACTATCTGACACGCCCTCTGTTTCGCTTCGTCGCAGGCGCGAATCTGCGGGAATTGTTTACAGCGACCGCGCTTCTATTGGTGATCGGCATCGCCTTGCTGATGACACTGGTCGGCCTATCGCCAGCCTTGGGAACCTTCATCGCCGGGGTCGTTCTCGCAAATTCAGAATACAAGCACGAGCTGGAATCCGACATTGATCCGTTTCGAGGGCTTTTGCTGGGTCTATTCTTCATGACGGTCGGCGCGAGCATCAACTTCACGCTCCTTTCCGAGAATTTCGGAGTCGTCATCAGCATGACATTCGGCTTGATTGCGCTGAAGGCATTGGTTCTGTTTCTTCTGGGAACGGCGTTTAAGATTCGCGGCAGCCAGCGTTGGTTGTTCACGCTCGGGCTTGCGCAAGCTGGTGAGTTCGGTTTCGTCCTGCTTGCCTCAGTCTCCACGCAACTGATTTTGCCAGAGCGTGTGTCGAGTTTGCTGCTTTTGACAATCACGATGTCCATGTTGATGACGCCGCTTTTGTTCATTCTCTACGATCAGATTGTGGCCGCCCGGTATTCGAAAGGCCAAGAGCAAGAAGCAGACGCCATCGAGGAAGAGAACGGGATCATTATTGCCGGACGTGGTCGTATCGGCGGAATCGTCGACCGTATGTTGCGCACGGCCGGGTACAGTTCCACGGTCATCGATTACAGTTCCAAGCAGCTCGATATCCTCCGAACTTACGGGATCAGCCACGCCTATTTCGGCGACGCGACACGGCCGGATTTGCTGCATGCTGCGGGCATTGAAAAAGCAAAACTGCTCATCGTCACAATTGATGATAAGCATCAGATCACCGAGCTGGTATCATATGCGATCCGCAATTTTCCGAACCTGCATGTGATCGCACGCTCCGTCGACCGGCATCACACCTATGAGCTTTGGGCGCATGGCTGCCGTGATATCATTCGAGAGACCTATGATAGCTCGTTGCGGATCGGGCGTTCGGCGTTTGAGGCTATGGGAACGCCGCGCGAGGCTGCAGAGCAAATGAAAGAGGCGTTCCACGAAATGGACCAGGCTTCGATGATCGAAGTCGCGGACGTGTTTGACATCAATATTCCTGGTCACGAGAACGAAGCCTATGTGACCCGCGTCCGCGAACGCGCTGAGTCTTGGGAAAGTGATCTTCACGACCGTATGATGGAGATTATGAAGACGTCGACCGAGAAAGCTTAGCGATTTATCTGAATGGTCATTTGACCTATACTTTGAGATAGCTAGACAAAGACTTCACCGAGCCGCTGTGTTAATCACGGCGTAATAACCCGACCGTCCAAGGCGACGGCACAAGAGCAATCACATCCATTTAACTGCGGCGCATGTCCCGGCGGGGCCCGATCTGCGCGCTGATGAATTGACGGGTGTAATGCTCAAAACGATTGTGTGTATGAAGTGGGGGACTCTCTATCCCGCTTTTTTTGTAAACCGCCTCTATAAAGCGATCCGGCGGAATGTCAGTGGCGATCTACGGTTCGTATGTTTTACCGATGATGGGACAGGGCTCGACCAGAGCATCGAAACGCAACCTCTGCCCGATATCGACTTGCCTGAGCGTTTCAAGTGGTCACCGTGGCGCAAGTTGTCTTTGTGGCAACCGGGTTTGGGCGGGCTCGAAGGCGATGTTCTTTTCCTAGACATTGATCTCGTGGTCACGGGCAACCTAGACGCATTTTGGAGCTTTCATCCGGGCGAAGTTTGCGTGGCTGAAAACTGGACGCAACTTGGTAAGGGGATAGGAAACACGTCAATCTACCGCTGGCGGATCGGTGAGCACACCGACATTTATGAGCAGTATCAAAGAGATCCGAATGCCATTCACGCACGTTTTCGCATCGAACAGCATTTCGTTTCGGCCATGATCGACAATATGGTGTACTGGCCGCGTGATTGGTGTGCGAGTTTCAAACACTCGCTTCTCCCGAAGTTTCCAATGAATTGGCTGAAAACCCCTTCACTGCCGCCTGAAACGCGAATTGTCGCCTTCACTGGACTGCCAAATCAAGACCAGGCGCGAGATGGCGAGTGGCCTGCACCCTGGTACAAAAAGGCCTACAAGTTCGCCAAGCCGACGCCTTGGATAGCAGAGCATTGGAGTGACTAAAGCGCCGGCCATCCCGCTCTGGCTTGACCACGTCCCCTCAAATCGCGTATGGACGCGCTCGGTTGAGGCGCCTGCCGCTCGCGGAACGTGTTCGTTCTAGGTGAAGTCCTCCCAGCTTTGCTGGTTTATTTCGCAGACCTAATCACACCTGGTCTGGCGGCAATGCGAGCCCCGCCCTTTGCTGGACCAAGAGGACTTGTGAAAGGATCTTGCGATGACATCGCATATTTACACGCGCGTACAGGCAAAAGCCCGAGCGCGCCAAATCAGAGCCGATAGTGCTGGCTCAATAACGCTTGCGGCTGCTTTAGAGCAGGTTGCGAAAGATATGGGGTTTCGCGATTGGAACACCGCGTCAGCCAGATTATCGAACGCACCCGAAACCAATTGGCAGGTGGGTGAGCGTGTAAGCGGCCAATATTTGAAGCGAACGTTTTCCGGACGCATTCATGGCGTGCGCGAACTGCCTTCGGGCTCAGGCTATGAAGTCACGGTGCATTTCGATCAGCCGGTCGACGTTGTGGATTGGGATAGTTTTTCTGCTCACCGCCAACGCGTGACAGCCCGCGTTTCGCCCGAAGGCATATCGTGGGCGCAAACCAGTGATGGCGTGCCGCACCTGATCATCGCGCCGGAATCGGCTTTGATCATTTAGGAAAATGAGGGAGCAGCCTCTCGCTGCTCCCTATACTTTTTCTGTCGCGCCTTTGCCGGTGGTCTTCGGCTTACGTTTCGCCGGCTTGTCCTCGACATATTTGAAGGTGAGTTCATCCTTCTTCTTGTCGTGGCCAATCTTGACGGTGCCGCCCTTTGCCAGCTTCCCAAACAAGAGCTCTTCGGCCATCGGCTTCTTAACGTGCTCGGAGATCACCCGCGCCAGCGGGCGGGCACCAAACTCGGCGTCAAAGCCGCGTTTCGCCAGCCAGTCGCGTGCGCCTGCCGCAAGCTCGATCGTCACATTGCGATCTGCAAGCTGGACTTCGAGCTGAAGCACAAATTTCTCGACGACGCGCTCGATGATTTCAGGCGTGAGGCCACCGAAGGTGATCACCGCATCCAAACGGTTACGGAATTCTGGTGTGAACAGGCGTTTCAACGCCTCTTCTTGCTCATCGTCTTTCCGGCCCCGACCGAACCCGATTGAGTTTTTCGCAGCATCAGAGGCACCGGCATTTGTGGTCATCACGACGATGACATTCCGGAAGTCGACTTTGCGGCCGTTCGCATCTGTCAGCGTACCATTGTCCATGACTTGCAGGAGCACATTGAACAAATCCGGGTGGGCTTTTTCGATCTCGTCGAGCAGCACGACGGAGTGCGGGTGCTGCATGACAGCATCGGTGAGCAAGCCGCCTTCATCATATCCGACATAGCCAGGAGGTGCACCGATGAGGCGTGAGATGGAATGTCTCTCCATATACTCAGACATGTCAAAGCGATGGAGCTCGACCCCTAGAATAGAGGCGAGTTGACGCGTGACCTCGGTTTTACCAACCCCGGTTGGACCGGTGAACAGATATGAGCCGATGGGTTTGTTCGGTTCGCGAAGGCCAGCGCGTGACAGTTTGATCGCGCTTGAGAGCGCGTCGATCGCATCGTCCTGCCCATAAACCACGCGCTTGAGATCTGCTTCGAGTGATTTGATCGCTTGCGCGTCGTCCTTGGACACCTGTTTGGGGGGGATGCGGGCAATCTTCGCCACGATGGCTTCGATTTCTTTCACGCCAATCGTCTTGCGGCGTTTGCTTTCTGGCACCAGCCACTGCGTTGCACCCGCCTCGTCAATCACATCGATCGCTTTGTCCGGAAGCTTGCGGTCCGTCATATAACGGGCCGAAAGCTCAACTGCGGCGCGGATCGCGTCATTGGTGTAGCGTAGGCCGTGAAAGTCTTCGAAGGTCGATTTCAGGCCGGTCAGAATTTTCACAGCATCTTCGACATTTGGCTCGACCACATCGATCTTGCGGAAGCGACGCGATAGCGCGCGGTCCTTCTCAAAATGCTGCTTATATTCTTTGAAGGTCGTCGACCCCATACAACGCACTTCGCCGTTTTGCAGGGCAGGCTTCAGCAAATTGGACGCATCCATCGCGCCGCCGGAGGTTGCGCCCGCGCCGATAATTGTATGGATTTCGTCGATGAAGAGAATGCCTTTTTCCTGCTCGCCAATCTCTTTCATGACCGCTTTTAGGCGCTCTTCGAAATCGCCGCGGTAGCGCGTACCGGCAAGCAAGGCACCCATGTCGAGCGCCCAAATCGTCGCGTCGGAAAGGATTTCGGGCACATCGTTACTGACGATCATGCGCGCAAGGCCTTCAGCGATCGCCGTTTTACCTACGCCAGGATCACCAACGAGGATCGGATTGTTTTTTGAGCGACGGCACAAAACTTCGATACAGCGCTCGATTTCCATCTGACGTCCGATGAGTGGATCAATTTTGCCCTGCTTGGCTTTCTCATTGAGGTTCACACAATAGGCATCAAGCGCTTCGCTTTGGGGGGCATTGGGGGCTGTTTCTTCAGGCTCGGCGCCGCGCGGTGTGCTCGGTCGGTTTTGGCCGGGAACTTTCGAGACGCCATGGCTGACATAATTCACCGCATCATAGCGGGTCATGTCCTGCTCTTGCAGAAAGTAAGTCGCGTGGCTTTCCCGTTCAGAAAAAATCGAAATCAGAATGTTCGCGCCTGACACTTCATCGCGCCCAGAGCTTTCAACATGCAGAAGGGCGCGCTGGACCACACGTTGGAAGCCAGCGGTCGGTTGGACACGTCCCGTCGGACTATCGGCGATCAGGTTCGACAAGTCTTCGTCGATGTACTGAATCAAAGCTTGTTTGAGGTCCGGGATGTTGACTTTACAGGCGGACATCACCTCGACCGCGTCTTCGTCTTCGGTCAACGCAAGCAGCAGGTGCTCTAGCGTCGCATATTCATGCTGGCGCTCACCGGCGACGGTCAGAGCGCGCTCTAAGGCAGATTCAAGACTAGGGGTTAAGCTCGGCATTTGTATTTATCTCCTAATCTTCTTTTTCCATCGTACATTGCAACGGATGCTCGTTCCGTCGCGCCATATCCATCACTTGGGCCACTTTGGTCTCGGCCACTTCATACGTATACACGCCGCACACACCGACGCCCTTTTGATGGACGTGCAGCATGATCCGGGTCGCTTGCTCTCGGCTTTTATTGAAGAAGCGCTCCAAAATCAGAACGACGAACTCCATAGGTGTGTAGTCATCGTTCAAAATCAAGACGCGGTACATGCTCGGCTTTTTGGTGCGTACGCGCGTTTTTGTGGCAATGCCGAGGCCACCATCATCGTCGCCACCTGGGCCTTGTGGGCCTTCAGGATCTGCGAGCGTTATGCGGTCAATTTCGAAAGACATGGTTAGAAGATAAGTAATCCATATTGAAAGTGTAGACTGACGCTGCGTCGCGGTGGGATCAAGCCTCAAAATGATCAATTTGTGGTCAGCTGTTCAATTAATTTCGTAACCCGTTTGCGATTGGCCCCGAGATCTGAATAGCCCACGCGGGAGCGCGAATAGACAGCCAGCGTCGCGCGTCCATCGTCGAGCGGAATAACTTCAATATCGATATCGTCTTTGAACCGCATCAAACCGGTCGTCGCAATGAATTTGAGACGTAACGCGTCCGGATCAGATTCAATTTTGCTGAAGCTGCGTTCAGCGGCGATGATTTCACTTACCTTCGAAAACAATCCCCGTCCGGTCATCAAGAGTTCGGGTGGATTAAAGTCAGGTTCAGCTGCCAGGCAGTGATGAGGAGGCGCAACCAAACACGTGTTCGGTTTGGGCGGGCGTTTGAGCGATTTAAAGTTGAGATATTCAGACATGGCGAAACAGTGCCGCGACTCCGCCATTTTGTCAGCGATAGAACAGAAAAAAACCGGACCTCGGGGCCCGGTTTTTTGTGATTTTCACGATATGTCCGCCCTCAGGCGGGGCGAGCCATTATGCTTTGGTGCTCTTGGCGGCCTTTTTGGCTTGTTTCGCCAATGGCGCAAATGCTTCGCGCATCGTATCGGCATACAGCTCTGAAAGCTCGCTGAACCCTTTGAGATTGTTTTCAAACGCCGACTTCAAATAACGTGTTTGGATCGTCATCGCATCTTCGAGCGAGCCCGCTTCGGCCAATTTTTTTCCGGTTTCGACAGACAAGTTCATTTGTTCTTTCACATGCGCCATCATGGTCTGGCTCGCATCCTGCATTCCTTTGACGGACGCGCGCGTGCTGGCCGTTGAGGCCTCCATCGCGCCCCGCGCGAGGGACCCCATCGAGTCGCTCTCCGGGAAGAAGCTAGAAAATGCGTCGCGGTTAAAAGCGGCGAAAGGAAATGTGAAAGGTGTGGAGGTCGCTGTCGTCATGATAAAGTCCCAGAAGTGCTACTTAACAGAATATACGCGTAGACCTTCGCGAACGCAACAAAAATTTGTGCGGTGCACAATTTTAGGAAACTGGTAAGCTTAGCGGCGCAAATCCTAACAAAATTGCCATGTGCATTTACCACTAGATAACCATATGAACTGATCTTAGTGTTTCCCTGGGCAACCGGGGCAGCCCTTCATTGGAGACCCCGAATGCCCAGCAATGCCCCTGCGATTCTGCTCAAATCGACTCTGGCGGCGGCCGCGCTCTTTGCGGCCGGGCTCAGTCCGACAGCGACGGCTGAGAAGTATGCCTCGATTGTTATCGACCTAGAGCGTGATCAGGTGCTTCATTCGCGCCATGCCGACGCCCCGAGATACCCGGCATCGCTGACCAAAGCGATGACCCTGTATATGTTGTTCGATGCGATGAAGGCTGGCGAGGTTCGCCTGCATGAGGATTTGCCCGTCTCTCGGACAGCGGCGAAGCAACCTCCATCCTCGTTGCGTCTGCGTGCTGGATCATCGATCACTACAAAAGACGCAATCAATGCACTGATCACAAAATCTGCAAACGACGTCGCCGTTGTGGTCGCGGAACGATTGGGCGGTACTGAAGAACGTTTTGCGACGCTGATGACCGCAAAGGCGCGCGCCATGGGGATGGAGAGCACGACCTTTAAGAACGCATCTGGTTTGCCGAACTCTCAGCAACTATCGACGGCGCGCGACATGGCGGTGCTGGCCGAACGATTGCTCGAAGACCATGCCGACTATTATGGCTACTTCTCAAACAAGAAATTCTCTTGGGGGCGGTCGACCTATAAGAACCATAACCGTCTGATTGGAACGGTTCAGGGCGTTGACGGGATTAAAACTGGCTACACACGCGCGTCTGGCTTTAACCTAATGACGAGCGCCAAGCGTCGCGGGCGCAGAGTCGTTGCGATCATGTTTGGCGGGTCTACCGCGCGGTCCCGCGACCAGCATGTCGCTGACTTGGTTGAAGCGGCCTATAAGAGTTTCGAGCTGACAAGCGATGTCTCGCCGGAACAGAAGCTTCGCATGAGCTTTAGCGAAGTCCAACCACCCGTCGATCCGAACGGGGCCGCGATGCCGGTTCTGAATGGTCGCATCTTCGGAAATGATTCAGTGGTTGCCGAAGGCGACGAAGGCTCCAAATCTAACTAAGTCCAAACTGCGCGAGTAGATTCATGCAATACATTCGGCTATTGGTGCTTGTTACACTTGTCACCCTAGTTTTTCAAAACCCCTCCAAAGCAGATCCGGTCGACTATGATCGTTTGGATCAACGGCTCACCCAATTGGCATCCGATGACGCCATTGTTGGACTTGCGGTCGCCGTCATTGAAGATGGCGAGATCACATTTGCCGAAGGGTATGGCGTCACCGAAATTGGCGGTGACGAGGTGTCGACGGATACCGTATTTCGCTGGGCGTCGCTATCGAAAGGGGTGGCCTCGACGACCGTCGGCAAAATGGCCGCAGAAGGCCAACTCGCTCTTTCGGATACGATCGCCAAATTCCAAACGTCTCTGCGTTTGCCGATGGGCGGTGAAAAAGTTGGAACGCTTGAAGACCTTCTGTCTCACAAAATTGGGATTGTTCCGAACGCCTATGATACCCGATTAGAGGATGGCGGGGACCCCGGCGAGATTCG
>JBCBQS010000096.1:1539-10431 GCA_039820085.1 Pseudomonadota bacterium | reverse complement strand
CGCGGCCGTCGTGCCGGTGCGGACAATCGACCAATTGCGTAAAACATAGTCCTGGATCGACGACCGGATCCACCACGCCGCATAGGTCGAAAACCGTACTTCGCGGGAGGGTTCAAACCGCGCGGCGGCTTGCATGAGGCCGACATTGCCTTCCTGAACAAGATCAGCCAGCGGCAGGCCGTAATGGCGAAATTTCGACGCCATCGAAATGACGAGGCGCATATAGGCAGTTGTGAGTTCGTGGAGCGCGCGTTCATCATCATGGTCGCGCCACCGCCGAGCGAGGTTCAGCTCATGCTCAGCTTCTAACATCGGTGCTTTCATCGCTTTGCGAACAAAGCTCCGATCAGGGTTTCCACCAGCTTGACTTGTGGTCGTCATTTCACCTCCCAAACACGTTAAGGGTGTGTTCATGACTGTTTACGAAAGGTTTCTGCGCGCGGATCAAAAAAAGTTCTTGAAAATTATTCTCAAGCCCTAAAAGCAAGAAACCCCGCCAGCTAGGCGGGGCTTCTTCTAAGTCTCTTCGCCGTCTTCCGGCTCACCCTTTCAAGCGGCTTTTTTCTTCTTCGCAAGTGACGAAGCAAGGCGATCCATCGCGGAGCCGTGATCAATGCTCTCAACCGCCGCGAGTTCACGGGCCATGCGATCGAGTGCGCTTTCATAGAGCTGGCGTTCTGAATAAGACTGTTCGGGCTGATCTTCCATGCGGTGCAGGTCGCGAACGACTTCTGCGATGGAAATCAAATCACCAGAATTGATCTTGGCTTCATATTCCTGGGCGCGGCGCGACCACATGGTGCGTTTAATCCGTGCTTTCCCGCCAAGTGTTTTCAACGCATCGTCGACCAGCTTCGATCCTGCCAGAGCCCGCATACCTGATGCAATCGCACGGTTGGTCGGAACCCGAAGGATCATTTTGTCTTGGTCGAAGGAGACAACGTAAACTTCCAAAGTCATGCCCGCGACTTGCTGTTGCTCAATCGCTGTGACCGTTCCAACGCCATGCGCCGGATAGACAATTTTCTGACCGTCTTGGAAATCTAGCTTCGTTGCCGCATCTGCTGTTGCCATGTGTGGACCTCTTCTTCTACGCAAACGAGCCACGTTGCCGGCGAGAATCTCTCGAAAGGTGCCGACATAAGCATGGCTCGGATATGGTGTTGTGACAAAACTGTATACCACAAACCCCGTTTATTCTCAATAGCCGAGGTCAATTCTCATCTGTCACGCGAAAAATTCTAGCTCGCGGGGACTTCGATTGTGAACCGAGCGCCCCCCGTGTCGCGGTTTTCGGCAATAACTGTGCCCATATGGGTGGTGATGATCTGCGCGACAATGGACAGGCCAAGCCCGGAATTGTTGCCAAAGGCAGCGCCTTCCGGTCGATCCGTGTAAAACCGTTCAAAGATCTTTTCCAGCTTGTCATCCGGGATGCCGGGCCCATTGTCTTCGATCAGGATTTTGGCCGTAGTCTGCGCCCCTTGTCGGCTTTGTTGCAGCGTCACCGTGACCGTGTCCCCCTCAGGCGAGAAGGAGCGGGCATTATCAATCAAGTTTCTGAGAACTTGTCCGAGTGGCCCTTCGCGTCCGCGCACGGTCAATCCAGCATCCATTGTTGCGTCTTTGAACTCGACCGCCACTTTGCGTTGGTGGTCGAGCCCTTCATAGGTTCGCACGATGTCTCGGATAAAGCGTGAAATATCCAAGCGTTCGGTTGGGATACGCGTGATCTCTGCCTCCAGGCGCGAGGCATTGGAGATATCCGTGATCAGACGATCGAGACGTTTGACGTCTTGAGCGATGACGCCTCGGAGCTTCTCGCGCGCAACGGGATCATCTTGCACCATTTCCGCCGTTTCGACCGCAGACCGAATAGATGTGAGCGGGTTTTTCAGCTCATGCGCAACATCAGCCGCGAAGGCTTCATTGGCGGTGATCCGCTCAAACAGCGCGTCGGTCATGGCTTCAACCGATTGGGCGAGATGGCCGATTTCATCGTGGCGTTTGGCGATTTTCTCCAAATCAAGCTTGCTGCTTGAGCCGCTTTTCACTTTGTCCGCTTCGCTGGCGAGCCGCCGCAATGGGTTAGCAATCCCGATCGTCAACAATCCCGATGTGATCAAAGCCACTAGGATCGCGACCGCAATAAAAGGGACCAGCGCGGTGCGTTCGGCGCGGATGATCGCGTCAATGTCGTTCGATTCGAGTGTCAGAACGCCGACCACAGCCGAGACGTGTTGGATGGGCAATGACACCGAAATGATCCGCTGGCCGCGATCATTAAACCTTTGGCTGGCAGCTTCATTGCCGGTGATGGCCTCTGTGAATTCCTCCTCAAAGGTCAGCGTTCGCACCGCATCTTCGCCTTCGGATGGCCGAAACGATCCGAGGATCGACACGGCCCACTCTGACAAGCCTTTGCTCCAGACGGTCAAGCGATCTGGGTCTTGGAGGGGCGGAAGGTTTTCAACAATGACGCGGTCCGACAGGAAATAGCTATCGCCCACCAGCAGGCCGTCCATATCATAGATCTTGCCGCGCATCGTTTGCGGCAAGGACAAGGATGCCATGGCGTCTTTTGCGAGCGCCTCATCTAAAATTGGTTGCGGTTCGCCATAGGCGGCGTCGTCACCAATCAGGTTCGCCAAAAGCTGCGCCTGACCGATCAGATCTTGTTTTTTCGAGACGACAAAGGTCGCCCGCATTTCATTGAGGACCATGGCCCCAGCGATCAAAATGACCAGCCCGGCGAGATTAGATGCAAAGATAAGCCGGGCGATGCGAGAGCCTAAAAGGCGCCCGCTCCACCATCTGAGCGTTCGTCTGTTTTGATCCGAAGCCATACGTCCAGTCTCACATCATGGAGATGAACCTTAGCCGTCTGCGGCAACTTTCATAGAGACAATGGAATCTGGGTTGCGCGGCGGTTCACCCTTTTGCAATTGGTCGACCACGTCCATTCCGTCCGTAACTTTGCCCCAAACCGTGTATTGATTGTCGAGGAAGCTTGCATCTTCAAAGCAAATGAAAAACTGGCTGTTGGCGCTGTGCGGCTGGTTGGTGCGCGCCATTGAGCAGGTTCCCCGCACATGCGGTTCAGGATTAAACTCAGCCTGCAAATTGGGTTTGTCCGAGCCGCCCATACCGGTGCCATTCGGACAGCCCACTTGCGCCATGAACCCATCGATCACGCGGTGGAAAATGATCCCATCATAGAACCCTTCGCGAGCCAGTTCTTTAATGCGATCGCAATGGCCCGGGGCCAAATCTGGGCGCAGTTCAATCGTGACCGTGCCTTTTGAGGTTTCCATGATGATTGTGTTTTCAGCGTCAGCCATAGCGGGAAGCTCCTGTTCTTCAGTTTCCCCCCGCATAAGGGCTTCTGAACGCTGACGAAAGGGTGGATTAGCGGTCGTTGCCCGCAATATCGTAGAACAAGGAAAAATCGATCGGCAGGGCGTCGCGAATGTATTGGCGAACGAACAGGTTTTGGTCGGAAATTGGTTTGCGCGTCACAAAGACCACATCGAATCGACGCAGCGGAGCCCACTCGGCCAAGCTCGGGTCATAGACGCCCGCCTTTAGATCAAACACGGTGGATTTGACCGCGCCGCCCGGCATTCTGCGCATCAGGACGACGGTTCTCGCGCGGCCGGTATCGGTCACGCCGCCGGCCATGATGATCGCTTGTAAGGGATCGATCAGCCCCGGCATGTCAAACAAGCCGGGATTGGTCACTTCACCGCCGACGAAGACACGCTGCGACGCCGTGCCCGCCAGCAAGACATCAATGTCGGGATTGTTCAGCTCCGTCGCCATTGCCACTTGGACGCTCTCACGGACCTCATCGACGGTGCGCGCAGAGGCATGGATGGGCGGCGAATAAGGCATCCGGAAGCGCCCGTCTGGACCAATTGTGACGGTCCGATTGAGCTCTGGCGCGGTGTGGATAATCACCTCCAGCTGATCGCCGGGCGCTAAAAGATAAAACGCATCTGCACCATCTTCGTGTCGCCACTCTTTTTGCGGAAAGGAATCCGAAGCGACCGGCTGATTAATCTGACAAGCCGCGATCACGATCGGAAGTATGGCGAGACCGAGAAGCTGTTTCATGACCCAATTCGAGGTAGATGCATCCTCGAATAGCGTCCGCGTTAATGTTTAAGGAAGTATCAAGCCTGTAAGAAGAAATTAAGTTTAACCGCGCGCGGAGTCGGTACACATGGCCGATCTTGCAGACTGGGGACCGACTGGGATGACCCAGACCGATCCGGGCTTTGTTCCGGCGCGACCACGGCTGAGTATGGCCGATCTCATTTTGCAATTGTGGCGCGCCAAGTGGCTGATGCTTTTGGTCGGCTTGCCGCTGTTCGCGCTTGGCTTGTTTGCCGCGTTTCAAATGCCGAAAACCTATGAGTCGCAGTCTGCCCTTTATGTCACGTCTGGCGACGAGGTTCGCGCCAGCTCGATTTTGAGTGATCCGAACTTCAATACCGGCCCAGGTCTTCAAGAAGTGATCCAAGGCGAACTTCAAATTCTTCAAACGCAACTGGTCGCGGAGCGCACATTATCGAGATTTCCGCTCAACCGTATTTACCCCAAACTGGCGGCTGCGCGTGACAGAAAGATTGAGTCAGCTAACCGGTCGCAGGCCGGCGCGATTGAGTTTGAGTACTTCCAAAAAGGCGCCGCGAAGCTGCGAAAGAACCTTTGGTCCGACGCCTCGCCAAATTCCAACATCATCACTGTTGGCTTCAAGCATGAAGATCCACGGGTCGCGGCGGAGATTCTGAATGCTGCGATGGCAAGTTATCTGCAGCGCCGCGCCGAACTGTTCGGGGCGCGTCCGGTTGATCAATTGCGGGCCGAGCGCAAACGGTTCGAAGTCGCCCTCCTGGAGACTGAAGGCGAGATTGCGACCTTTCTGAGAGAGAACGAAATTCTGGATTTCGCGAGCGAACGTTCCACGGCTCAAAACCTCTATTCTGCGATCTCAAACGAGCTGTTCACCGTTCAGGCGCGGGCCAGCGCAGTCCGAGGACAGGTGTCGCGCACGCGCGAGCAATTGGCGACCACGGACCCAGAGCAAGATCTCTATGTTGAAGATTCAAGTGCTTTGCGGCTGCAAGAGCTTGAGATTGAGCGCAATCAGGCGCTGGTGAATTACACGCCAGACAGTCGCCGCGTACAGGCGATTGATCGACAGATTGCAGAGCTTCGGTCTTTCCTGGCCGCGCAAGAATCGCCGGTCGGCACGGTTCGGCGCGGCCCAAATCCAATCCATCAAGCTTTGGAAGAGAGCTTGAACATATCCGAGGCTGAAGCGGACTCCCTGCGTGGTCAGCAGGCCGAATTACAGCGCCAATTGCGGGCCGTCGAAGACAAGCTGAACCGGTTCACGGCGCTTGAGCCGCAATGGAATGAGTTGCAACGCAATCGAGATCTGATCGAAGCCAGCATTCGCACAGTCGCGGAGCGCGAACAGCGTGAAGGCACGGTTGCGGGCATCACAGCCCAAGAAGCCGACAGCGTGAAAGTTACCGAGCCGGCAACCGTGCCAATTGAAGGCAGCAGTTTGAAACTTCCGATCGCGATTCTGTCGCTTCTGTTTGCGGGATTCAGCGCACTTATTGTCGGCTTGTTGCGGGCTTATACTCGGACCGGCTTTTCGACACCCGGTTCGCTCCAGAGAACGCTCAGCATGCCCGTACTCGGTGCAGTTTCGCGCGCTTGACGGGTGCAAGTCCTAAAGCCCCGTTAACCAAAACAGTGCTAGCGCCACAGGTTAGGTTTCTAATGTGTGGGCCCATATGCGCGACCTTCGCGAAGACTTAGACCCGATTTGGCGGTCCGCAGCCCTGCTCGGCTCGGGAACGGGCAAGGCGCGCGTGTTGATGTTTACGGCCGCGCGCAACGGCGAAGGTGTGACCAGCATGGCGGCGAGCTTTGCGTGTATGGCGGCGCGGCGCTCAGGCAAAGCGGTGTGGTTGGTCGACTTGGATGCGCGTCGCAATCGAGCCTTTAAAGGGTTTGAACGTGGGATTGCGCGCGACATCGGTCGGCCTGGCCGCGCCTATGACGCCTCGCTCAAGCAAACCCCACTCTTCGGGATAACACCGAAAGTCGCAAACGCGCGCCAAGACAAATTGATGACCGCCCACGATATTGAGGGCCTGCCTTTATTGGTCACGCGGTTTCGGTCTGAACGACTTAAATCAGGACAACGTGTGTTCCTGCAAGACTCGCCAGGTTGGTGGGAAACGCTTCGAAACATGGCAAGCTGGATTATTGTCGATGCGCCAGCATTAGAGCGGTCTTCAGCGGCGCTGACTGTGGCGCGCGAAGCAGACGGCGTTGCGCTGGTTGTCGCGGCTGACCGCACCACGCCGGTAGAGGTCGAAGGCGCGCGGCGCGAAATCGAGATCCATCAAGGGCGCATGCTCGGTGCGGTTCTGAACGGAGTGAAGGCCGATGCGAGGCTCGCAAACCGTTTCAGCGCATAGTCTTGAGCGCGAGCGCGAGACCAGCGCTGTCCATCCGCTTGAGTTTTTCCTCCTCGTCGTCAGTCTTATGGTGTTTAGCGAAGGAATTCTGCCGCGACTCTTATCTAGCGATGCGACGTCAGATGGCTCGGCGCTTTTGCGTTATCTTTGGTTGCCAATCTATGCGCTCGCCTTCGCCGGGATTGTCTGGAAAGCGAGGGTGGTCCTGCAAGCGTCGATCCGCTTGCCGTTTTTGATGGCGTTGCTGGTTCTATGTGCGGTCTCGTTCACATGGTCGATTGATGCGGGGCTCACTCAAAGGCGCAGTTTTGCGATTATCATGACCACGGCAGCGGGGCTCTTCCTCGGGACGCGGTACAGTTGGAAAACCATGTTGCGTGCGCTGGCAATGGTCTGGCTCATTCTCGCTTTATCGAGTGCTCTGACGGGGCTCTTGGTGCCCGATTTTGGGCGCGATCAGACCGTACACATTGGCGCATGGCAGGGCCTTTTCTTTGAAAAAAACCAGCTTGGTGGAATGATGGCGCGCGCCGCGACGGTCGCAGCCTTTTTGGTGCTGATGGACCGGAAGTTTCGCTCCGTTTGGATGGGACTCCTCATAGTGTGCACACTATTAGTGGTTTTGAGCACATCCATTACCGCGATACTCGGTCTGGTGATCGGCCTTGGAGCGATCGGGATATGCGCATTGATGAAGCGCGGACTGGCGACCGGTCTTGTCACGCTTTGGATTGGCGGTTTGGCAGCTGGAGTGGGTATATTTGTGCTCGTCTTGGTGCCTGATATCGTGTTCGAATCGCTTGGCCGAGACATGACCCTCACGGGGCGCACGGACATCTGGATCACGCTGATCGATTATATCCAAGAGCGACCCGTGCTGGGCTATGGCTATGGCGCGTTCTGGGCCGACGGAAGCGACCCTGGAAATTGGGTTCGCGAAACCCTGCAATGGGATGCGCCAACCGCGCATAACAGTTGGATAGAAGTCACGCTGGCACTGGGCTTTGTCGGTTTGGGTCTGCTATTGGCAGATTTTGTCATCACCGTCGCGCGCGCGTTGCTGTCATCGGTCAACACATGGGTCGGCGTGTTTGCGCTGGCATTTCTCGCCCAGTTCTTTCTGTTCAGTCTTTCGGAAAGCGCGTCTTTGCAACAAAACTCGATTGTCTGGCTGATCTATGTGGCGATCGCTGCAAAGCTTGCACGGCGTCCCAAAGGCATCGCGTTGATCAAGCCTGCTCGGTCTCTCCCAGCGAGGCGTTTGGGCGAGCCGGTGTCTCTTTGACGGTCTGCTTCGTAAGGGCTCCGGCGCCATAGAATTGCAAATCGACCCACCATACCAGTTTAGATGCGCCGCGAATGGCGCGGTCGAGTTGATAGGGGCGCGCCGGGTGGCGAATGAGGCTCAGTAAGATCCATTGCAGACCATGCCAAACGGCTTTGCCTGCGCCGATCAGCATCCAAAAGGCGACCAGGTCCCAGCGCTTGCGCTCTCGCCGAACCGCCATTGTGATGGGGGCTTGGCCATATGAGAAGGCGCGCTGCAATGTATAGCGCAAGCGGACGCGCTCTTGCGGCGGGTGTTCTAAAACCGGGGCATCCTGTGCCCATGCGAACGCCCCGCCTGCAGTTGCGACGCGTCGAAACAGCAAGTCATCTTCGCCGCCAGATTGGTTCATTCGAACATCAAACCAGGGAGCGCCTCCTGGGATTTGTGCAAAGTCGATCAGCGCGTTCCCGCAGCCAAATGAGACATCGATAAACCCAGACTCAAGATCAGGATCACGCGCAAAGAACGCTTCGAAATAGCCGCGATGGCGTGTTTGTTCGCGCGGGAGTTCGGTTTTAACCGGACCAAAGGTCACTGCGGCTGGGTAGTGCGCATAATTGTCGAGCAAGTGTTCCAGCCAATCAGCCGGCGCTGATTGATCATCGTCGAGAAAGGCCACCAGAGTGGAACGCGCCGCCGCCATTGCAGCATTGCGCGCATTCGCGACCCCAGCTTTCGGTTCATGTAACGCGATCAAACGAATGGTTTTTGGACACTGCTTGCGCAGCGTTGAGATCATCGCTGACGCGGTGGCGCTTGGCGTATTATCGACAATAATCAGATCAAACCCGATTGCGGCGTAGGTTTGTGCGAACAGACTTTCAACGGCTCGTTTCAAACTGTCAGGCCGATCAAACGTTGGGACAATAACGCTTAGCATTATAGCCGCGCTCCATAAACGGTCGCACGGAAAAGCTTTAAGGCAACCAGGCGCAGCCGAAGCGGTGCGATGCGTGCCTGTGCCAGGCGTTTGAACATCCGCTCGAACCGCTCCCGCATGGGCAGTCGGCGGGTCCACCGCGCCATACGATAAAGCGGGGTCGCTTGCATCGCGTC
>JBCBQS010000096.1:0-1529 GCA_039820085.1 Pseudomonadota bacterium | reverse complement strand
AAATTCTCCGCGGATTGCGCGTATTTGCTGATGAGCTTTTCATCTGGCTCGAGGCCAAGGTGCGTCGCCGGGTTGTCCAAATGCTCAATCGGGAAACGGGCCGCGACGCGCAGCCCCCAATCGACGTCCTCCCAGCCCCACCCCTCAAAGCCTGGGTCAAATTCTACCGTGTTCAGCACGTCGCGATGACAGAGGATGTTTGACGTGAACACATAGCGGCCGGGTTCCACCGAGCGAACCTCGGCGGGTAAGCATTCCGATGCCGCTGATTGCGCGGCGTGCAAAAGGGTTTCTTTGGTCGGAAAGGCATGCGCCAGACTAAACCCACCTGTATACAGGGCCGGGGCAGTGCTCGCCTCGATGGCGTTCAGATAGCGCAGAACAAATGCCTCATCATCGGGTTGCATATCCGCATCGAGGAACAGGACCCAATCGGTTTCGGCCAATGCATTTAGGCGGTTTCGCGCATGACTGCGGCCCAGGTTTTTGTGCGCAGAGATCAATCGCGCAGGTCCCGGATATCGCAAAATATGTCGGACCAATTGGCGGGTGAGATCCGCATCGCGTGAGCCATCATCGAATAAGAGCAAGGTGCACTCGCTGGCGCCCTGCAGTCTTGCCAGGGTGCAGAGCAGGGCGTCGGCGCTGTCTTTCCAGGTCGGGACACAAATGGTGATCCGCGCGCCACCGGATTTGGCGTTGGTGATGACTTCTTCGCCTTGACGTGTCCGCCCAATTTTCAGCGTCAGGTCCGAACGACGCGGCGCGGAAGAGATCTGTTTGGGGTCAGACAAGCTCATCCTCAACGCACCGTCCGTGCATCGCCAAGCAGGCGCGGCAGGGTCATCAATATGATGTAAACGTCAAACCAGAACGAGGAGCGATTGACGTATTCCATATCAAGACGCACGCGCTCGCGAACCAAGTCTTTGGTGTGTACCGGACCGCGCGAGCCATTGATTTGCGCCCAGCCGGTAATCCCAGGTTTAACGCGGTGACGATGCGCATAGTCGCCGACAATATTCTGAACTGATTGCGATTCACTTGTCATACCGAGCGCATGTGGACGCGGCCCAACAATCGACATTTCGCCTTTCAACACATTCCATAGCTGAGGCAATTCATCGAGAGAGGTTTGGCGGATAAAGCGCCCAAGTCTTGTAATGCGAGGATCATCTTCAAGCGTCTGAGATGTCATTCGATCTTCGGCGTCTGGGTCATGTTGCATAGACCGAAATTTCCAGACTTTGATGATCTGATTGTTAAAGCCATGCCGTTTTTGGCGGAAAAAGACCGGTCCTTTGCTGTCCAAGCGAATAGCAAGTGCCAGCGCGATCAGCATTGGACTAAGGGTGATCAGCATCAGCGTCGCGACGCTAAAATCGAACACGCGCTTCGACACCGCGCGGCGGGCATCATGTGGACTACCTGAGACATAGGCTGCAGGCGAGTGCGCAATCTGAGCCAAAGATTCGGTCTCGGGATCAAAGCCATAGAGATCGATCGGCTGATTGTTACGGTGACCTCAG
>JBCBQS010000095.1:0-10479 GCA_039820085.1 Pseudomonadota bacterium | reverse complement strand
TCAGTTTTGTCCGATCGCCAAAGCAACTGAGATCCTTGGAGAAAAGTGACCGTATCTCATAGTGTACCCCTCGACGGCTCTAATTTGTGAATTCTGAAGCGGCTTACTTCATAAACTGAAGTGGCCTGCTTCATCAACTGAACTATTCTAAATCGTCCCGCTCCCGCATCTCTCCTGTCACGCCAGATGACCTGGCGCGACACACACTTAAGGAGAAATCAAATGCCACTCGTAACCATCGACGTTATTAAAGACGTCTTCTCGACAGAACAAAAAGAACAAATGATTGGCCAAGTCACAGAAGCCATGATCGCCGTGGAAGGCGAAGCCATGCGCCCGGTCACTTGGGTGCGGATTAATGAGATCGAACAAGGCGACTGGGCCATCGGTGGACAGTTGCTAAGCGCCGGTGCGGTGCATGAAATGGCATCTGGAAAAACGGCGGCTTAACGTAAATCCACCCGCTTGTGCATCCGATTTGGTATTGCCGTCGATTGCACAAGCCAGCCCCGCGAGAACGGGCTCGCTTTTTTGCGAACGAAAGTGTTACCGTTAACGTCAATGATCTGTGTTTATTGGGGCGCTCAGGAATGCGAAATCGATTTCCAGACTTGGAACGAGTCAAAGCGTATGCGGACAGCTATCGCTCGGGCGACCAGCCCATCCATGCGGACGCATCGGCAGCTGAACTCAGGCGCGCATTCTGTCTTTCGTTGAACGAAAAAGGGTTGAACGGTGCGCACGTCATTGAAGAGCTGATCGAAGCAGCGAGTGGCGGGCTGGTTCGAAACACCGATCCCGGTTTCTTTGCATGGGTGATGGGGGCCTCCGACCCGGTCGGCGTTGCAGCGGACTGGCTGGTGTCCATTTGGGGACAAAACTCAGCGATCTATCAAACAGCCCCTGCCGCTGCGATCGCGGAAGAAGCAGTATCGGCCTGGTTGCTGGATCTACTGGATTTACCGAAAGACAGCTCTGTTGCCTTTGTGACGGGAGCGACGATGGCCGGTTTTGTTGGCCTTGCCGCGGCAAGAGGCGCGGTGCTGAAGCGTTACGGACATGACTTTGATGAGGTGGGGTTACAAGGCGCTCCACAGGTCTCCATCTACATAAGTGACGACGCGCATGTCTCAAACTTCTCTGCCTTGCGTTATCTTGGATTCGGACGATCGAACATCGTCACGGTTTCGTCAGATAAGCGCGGCTTGATGATGCCAGATGCGCTCGCAAAGGAACTTGCGCAGCATGAAGGACCTCAGATCATCATCAGCCAAGCCGGCCATATCAATAGCGGCGGCTTTGAAGATTTCGTCGCTATTTCACGACTATGCCGCGAGCATAATGCGTGGATGCATGTCGACGGCGCGTTTGGATTATGGGCGCGCGTGCTCGAAGAAAAAGCCGAACTCACTTGTGGGTTGGAGCTTGCCGACAGTTGGTCTGTTGATGGGCACAAATGGCTCCAGCTTCCCTATGACTCGGGGTTTGCGATCGTTCGAGATCCGCAAGCTCACATGCGAGCCATGACAAAAGATGCAGGATACTTAAACATCGATCCTGAAGACGGTCGCAACCCCGCCAATTTCGGGCCAGAGCTTTCTCGCAGAGCACGTGGCTTCGCGGCTTGGGCGGTTATTCGATCGCTCGGTCGAGACGGAATTATTGAAATGGTTCGCGCTCATTGTTCAGCCGCTACTCGATTACGGGATGAACTTTCTAGCGTCTCTGGTCTCTCAGTCTTGAACCCTGTGGATCTCAACCAACTCATTATCGCGTTTGAGGATGATAAAAAAGACGTTCAGATGCCGGAATTTGCGAGGCGCATTAATCAGCATGATGGCTTTTTTGTTCGCCCCGCCCAATGGAAATCCCGCCAAGTCCTGCGGGTTTCGATCATATCTCAATTCGCGGATGAGGCTCTGCTAGTGCGCTTCGCAGAATTTCTCGGTGAGACACTAATAGAGCTGGATGCGATACAGTCAGTCTGACTAAACTGGATGGTTCGGCAATGTGTCCTTTTGCTCACCAAACATTAAAGCGCTTCCGAGCAAAATCCACCGATCCAATCTCGACTGTCGGAACTCAGAAACGAAAAGGTCACCTCTCCCATAATCCATATTGAACATCGCCTAAGAAGTAGATCGCAAACTTGCCATGGCCCGGCATTTCAGTGGCTAACATGGCAAACTCTGCGCCGGTGGCTTCTGCCCTCGCAATCGCGAGTTCAATGTCTTCGACGAGAATGTATGGCCGAACGATTGGCGCGCCTTCGTCTTCACTCAGCGGGGCGCGAACACCGAGACGACCCCCATTGCTCAAAATCGCAATACGCGCATTTCCAAAGCTGGGTTGCGGGGCGCCAAACTCAATCGAGTGAACCTCGGACAGGGTTTCGCACGTCGCGTCTACGTCTGAGGTGACGATCTCAAGATACTGAATCACCATTTCTGGACCGGACGCGGCCGTCGCTGGAACTCGCGCCTGTTCTTCGCTCGCAGCGGTTTGGACGATCGAGAGACAAGCCATGAATATGAAAGCGAAGAGCAAAGACAATCGAGCAAAGTAGAAACGCATTTTTTGGGCTCCAAATGGACGTTGAGGGAGATCGAGAAGGGCGCGCGCTTACTCTAAAAGCTGCACCAACTGAACCAGATTTCCGCAGGTATCATCGAACACTGCCATCATGGCGCCGCCGGCTTTGACCGGGGGCTGCGTGAACGAGACGCCTAAGCTTTGGAGATGCGCCACCTCAGATTCAATATTTTCAACGCTAAATGCCGTGCAAGGGATCCCGTCTGCCATGAGCGCTTTTTGATACGCTTGAGATGCAGGATGAGCATTCGGCTCAAGTAACAATTCGACGCCGTCTGGTTCCTCTGGCGACACGACCGTTAGCCAACGATACTCGCCGAGTGGAATGTCGTGTTTGACGATGAATCCCAGCTTACTCGTATAAAACTCGAGCGCCTTAGACTGATCGTCCACGGCGACTCCTTTTGCATACATCTTCATGCTCTATCTCCTTCATAAAATGGTTTCAGCCATGGGTGGAGTGTTGTTGTGAGAACGTCCGCGCTGAACGAGTGAACCTTAGTTCGCCCCTTCCAGGTCGTTGATATCAATCCAGCACGCTCAAGTGTGTTAAGGTGACGCGTAATGCCCTGGCGAGAGAGTGAGATCGCGTACTCTTCGAAGAGACGCCCACATAGCTCGAATAAAGTCTGGTCATTCCGCTTGCGGAGTTCATCGAGGATGAGGAGCCTCGTCTCGTCACCCAATGCGCGAAAAACGCGGCTGAGCTTTGGATCAAATGGAATACCCATCCACCCTTTATGCAACATTTCTGTTGCATGTAAAGCTACACGTGTACCATGAATGACGCGTGCGGTGCCGGACGGGGCGTATTTCGTGGGTGAAAGGTAGAGCTTCACAGGCCCGGATACTCAGTGGCCATAGCACGCCTGTTTAGCATTCGTAAAAATAGGCAGCGTTAGAGTCTATAAGGCGTAGAGCCCCTCCCCCAATACGCGCTCGATCACATGTTCGCATCACACGGACAGCGCCCAAATATGATCTCATCAGTCCTTGAACGAAGTACCGAATAAGGTCGTATGCATGACTTTGTAGACGTCGGTATTGTCCATGAGCGGCGTGATCAGTTCGCGATTAAAGCCTGCTCCACGCACCAGGATACCGCCCGACACATCCCCGCCATCGGCGACAAAGCCGATCGCAAATGGGAGCGCAACGCCGCGATCGTCCTTGGGCGCCGTGAAAAGGGTTGTTTCCGGACCAAATAGGCCATGCACGTAAGGGCTCTCCTCTTCGACAGATACAACCTGAAGGCCGCCTGCATCACTGTCTGCCGCTGTGATGAGCAGCGTGTCGCTGCGCGCATTCACAAAGTCGAGCATGATCCCGAAGGCTTGATCGGCGCGCGCGAGAGCTTCCAACGCGCCTGCGGCATTCCTGTCATTGGGAAAATTATCTGTTGCTTCCTCTTCGACCACAACGAAAAATCCATCTGGGTCCTGCGAGACAAGGCTCAGCGCAACTGCCGTCATCTCGGCTACCGTTGGAGCGTCGGGATTATATGGGGGCAAGTCGTTCGCTAAATTTATGCCCGTGGCATTGGCATTGAACGTGTGATTGTGGGCGAAGACTCCGAGCACCTTGCGCGTTTGATTGAGATCGAGTCCAAGCAATTCCTCACGCGTGTAGACAACCGTATAGCCAAGCGACTCCGCGAGCGTAATCAGGTTGGTTCCGTCTGTGCGCTCCCCAAGACCATGCCGGCCTTCAACACCATCCGGAAGGAGATACTTCTCACCGCCGCCAAGGATAACTTGCGCGCCCGCTTCGATGACCTGGCGAGCGATGTTATCGACATCGCTGCGTTGCTCGCTGGCGCTTAGAAACACGGCCGTTCCTGGTTCGCCGATATGGCCCGTTTGAACGAGCGCCACTGCTTTGCCTGCGGCGAGCGCTTCTTGTGCGATCGATTGCGGCACACCCGACGCAGCTGTGATCGTTTCGGTTCCGTTGAGACCAAAGCTGTCTGCCTGCACTTTCACGCCGCGGCTGTGCACCGTCGCGCCGCCATGTGATGTGGCCGTCAGCCGGTCTGCCATATGGCCTGTATAGACGCCAATCGCCGGAAGCTTGTCCCAGTTCAGCTCGCCATCCGGACCCACCGTATGAATGCGCGCGGCATTCCAATGATTTACGCCGGCGCCATCAGGGTGAAAAAAGATCACATTTCCAGTCTGCGGCTCAGCATCTGCGACGAGGAGCGAGCTCGAGAATGCGACCATGAGGGCGAGGGCTTGGATCATCTTGTGCATCGCGGGTCATTCCATTCATGTATGTTCGTTTTGAGCGTTGGCGCGATTAGTCGAGGTCGAGTGCGGTCGACACCGCGCTCCAATCGACCAGTTTAAAATTCTGGTCTACACCGCTACGCGGATTGCCATCGTCTTGCACGACCAGCAAACCACTCGGATAACCAGGCAACGGATTGGAAATGACATCGAGACCATCTGTGTGAGACACGGCATCGATGCGCCCATCCGCGCTTTCCGAGATCGAAAAAATTCCACGTGGCGCGTGCGGCGGTAATCGATCATAGACCACAAATCGGTCAGCTTCTTGGGCTGATGCAACGATATACCCGCCATTTTGCGCGTAATAAACACTGACACCTTCGACATCCGCGACAAGGCCATTGCTCGCAGCGATAGAGTCCACGACATAGGGTTCGGCGGCAACATCGCGATAAGCATAAGCGTAAAGCCCGAAAGCTTCCTCGCCGATGAAAATCAGATCTTGTGTCTCATCAAACACGCAGCCCTCAAGCTGCGACGGCAAATTCACTGAACCGACAAGTGATGCAGAAATGTCAGCGTCCTTGCTCTGGTCGGCCCGCCAAAACTCGACCAATCCATCTTTGTAGGTTATCGCCGCGATCAGCCCGTCAGAGTCTTGGCCCAGGCATACGCCATAAGGCTCGACGCTTTGAACGGGCGTGTTTCCGATGTGCAGGACGGGCTCAGAGGAATTTCTCGAGATCACGAACCATGTGAGCGCACCAGCTTCGTCATTGCTGGCAACCGCATAGCGCCCCCGGACGTCAACATTATTGATTGCACCGACATCGACAAATTGGAGCTCTTCTCCAGCGAGATTATAGACGTGAAGCCCTTCATCCTTGTTGGTTCCTAGAATGAGAGACGGCTGATCTTCGCTATCGCTGACCCAAATGGCTGGATCATCTGCGCGATCTCCGACGCCAACCATTGGCGCTGTTTCGGCTGTCGGCGGCACCGATTGAACATCGAATGGTAGGATTTCAGGTGCGCTGGCGCATGCGGCCAAGCCAAAAAGGGCGGAAGACAATAGAAGTGAGCGGGTCATGACGCAGGCTCCGAACGCGTGAGGAATAATAGCCGAGACGGTATCGCACCGTCTCGGCCTTGAGTGAAGAACGATCGTTAGAATTTAGAACGTATACCGCGCCCCAAAGATCCAGCTCGTGCCGAATTCATCATACTGCATGAGGCGACGCTCATCGCCGAAATAGTAGTATTCCGGTTCATCTGTGAGGTTCTTGCCTTCAAGATAGATCTGCAAGCTGTCGCTGATATTGTATTTTGCCGATGCCTCGATCAGCGTGCGACTATCAATCGTTCGGTCGAGCACTTCATCGCCTGGATCAGTATCAAATAGCTCATCCACACTGTCGCCCCGGAAATTCGCCGACACGCGCAAATCCCAAGGTCCTTTGTCATAGCCGACAGCAATGTTCCAAACTGTGTCGGCCTGATTGAGGAAGCGAACAACACGCCCATTCGGCAATGTGCTCTCGGAGTCGGTGAGTGTCAGGTTGGCCGAAACTAAGAAGCCTTCGAGCGACGGATTGAGGTCCTCAAGGTTCTGGACATAGTTGAACTCGGCGCCCAGCAATTCGGTGCTTGGGACATTGATAAATGTCGTGACTTCACCGATCTCGCCATTGGCATCGCTCCCATCGAACAAAGTGGTCGGAAGGAAGGACAGATCTACGCTGATCGGAACATCATCAATGTCGAACTCCACGCCATAAATGGCGTTCTCGATGTCTTTATAGAACAAGCCAAAAGACAGGACTGAAAGTTCAGTTGGATAATACTCAATCGACAGGTCGAAATTGTCGGCCTCAAGTGGATCGAGGTTTGGATTACCAAGCTCGACTTCGTCGCGATCATCGTTCAGCACAGCGAACGGAGCCATCTCTCCAAAGCCAGGGCGCACAAGTGACGCATAATATGCTGCGCGGCCAATCAGCTTATCATTGAATTCATGTTTCACGTTCACGCTCGGCAAGACATTGGTATAGTCGTCCGAGACATTGCGGGTCGCAAACGAGCCAAAATCAAACTGGGTCGTATCTCCCGCATCGAGAAACTGACCGGTTAAATCAATATCCGTTTGCTCAATCCGAACACCGGCAATCACGGTGGTCGCACCAAGGCTGAAATTACCAAGGAAATAGCCGGCAAGAACTTGCTCTTCGATGGTGTAATCCTCGATCGTGCTATCGATGACGCTGTCTTCCTCATTGAAGGCGTCGGCCGAGAAACTGCCACGTAGAGCAGCTGTGAGGTTTGGATCGGGCCAGAACGGTTGCGGCACGTTAAGGCGCCAGTTTCCAATCAGATCGCCGCCAACAAAGTCAGCGAGATTGATGCTATCATCTTCTTCAAAGGTCAGGTTCACATCGCGGATCTTTTCGCGATCACGTAGCTTCACGCCAGCCTTCCAGATCACCGGGACATCGCCAATGAAGCTTTCTTTCGAGACGTTAAACTTACCACTGATCTCAGTGTCTTCATTGGTGGTGAATTCACGCTCGAACGTATCAAGAAAATAGTTAGCTGGATTGTAAGCGGCGGCAATAAACGCATCACTCGCAACCAAGCGCGGTGTTTCGGGCGAGCTGTAATCAAGCGTCACAGCACCTGGGGCAATGTCTTGAAGGTTTTCCGAACGAAACGTGACGTCGTGATTGTTGCTGTCGTCTTCTTCCGCATAAGCGTAAGAGACTTCGTAATCAAAGCTCCACTCATTCCAATCTGTCTCACCACCCAGTGCATAAGTTTGGATGGTCCGAACTTCTTCACGCAGTCGCACCTCGGCATCGATTTCTTCCAGCAGGAAGCTTGTCGAGGTCGATGTGACCACATCATCGTCTTCGAAATCGTCGAAGCTGCGCAGCTCGAATTTGTTGCGCACCTCGTCATCTTTGTACTCATTAAAGAGCGTCCGCAGGTAAAGGTCGGTATTTTCACTCACACGCCAATCGAAATTGGCAACGAGACCAAGGCGTTCACGGGTCAGGTCGTACCAGCGGTTCTCAAAATCATCATTCGGGCTGAACAGACCTGTGTCATCATCAATACCGAATTCGCCGATTTCATTATTGTGCGCTTCAATACGAAGGTCTTGGTAATTGACCGAGAGTGCGACCCCGAAAACGTCATTGAAAACGTTTGAGTAAGTGAGAGTCGCTTTAGGTGATATCTCTTCGGTGATCTCGTTCCACTGCCCCTCGACCTTTGCACGCACAAACTGTCCGTCGCGGTCGAAAGCAGAAATCGTTTTAAGGTTGATAATCCCGCCAAGACTGTCGCCATCGACATCAGGGGTCAGCGATTTCTGGACTTCAATCCCGTCGAGAAGGTCGGACGGGACACCATCGAGCAGAACGCCGCGGCGATCTTCTGGGGATGGGGTCCGAACCCCGTTGATCGATGCCGCGATAAGGTCAGTATTGATCCCGCGTATCGATACGTAGCGGCCCTCTCCTTGGTCGGTCACGATCGACAGACCTGGGACACGCTGCAGAGAGTCTGCAACCGTCGTATCCGGGAAGTAACCGAGACCATCTGAGTCGACGACCGAGATGATGCTATCAGCAGCGCGTTGTTGGTTGATGGCGCCGGCTTGGGCCGCCTTCGAGCCCACTACAAGAATGTTATCGAGATATCGGACATCCGCGCCGAGCGTGAAATCAAGTTCTGCGCCAGCTTGCGGAACGGATACGGTCGACGTGACATCCGGTGCACCGACATAGGAAACCAGGACGGTGTAGTCACCCGCTGGTAAGTTGGCGATGCGATACTCACCAAATCGATCCGTACTGGTCGACCGGTTTGTCCCATCAATTGTGACGATTGCGCCCTGCAACGGTGCTGTGCCGCTTGCGTCGGTGACTTTGCCACTCAAAACTTGCGCTGCTGCAAATGGTGCGACCGTTGTCAGCATGACTGTCGCGAGCGCGGTTCCGGATAATAAACGAGTCATCAAGCCCTCCATGTGATGGGCGGCAGGTGCCGCTATCCGACGACAGCTACATGACAGTTCCGCAATGCTTTGGTGACGGTTTTCTTTCGCTTTAATGACACTTTGATCGTGTGCAGATTGTGTTGTTGCGCCGTGATTTTGGCACCATTCCTAGTCTGTTTGGCCAATCCGGACCGGTAGAACCTTCTGTGTAATGACTGATTCTAATCGGGTCCCAAAATGACTGGCTGCGCCGCACTTATATGATCAAGGAAGGATGCGTGTGAGAAACTCGATCGCGGACCGGCGCATGCCGACATCTCCCTTTGATGCCTCAAAGTACCATTCCAATTCTGCGATATCCTTGCCCTTTGATCGGATAAAAAATGGCCGGCGACATGCACCGGCCAGGTTCGGAGGAGAAACGTCGGAAACGTTCACACCAGTCCCATCGGGATTAGAAAGACTTCTTAAGTTCGACACCGTAGGTCCGCGGGGCGCCAACAACGCAGCGCTGCGGCGTTTGTAGATTTGCCGTCCCGCCAAGCGGTCCACCAAAGGGTTGATTGAAAATTGAGGTACAATAGCCTTCCTCAGTAAGGTTCTTACCTCAGAGCGTTAGGCGCCAATTATTGTCCGAAGCCGCAAGACCGATGCGCGCGTTCACCAGCGAGTAAGCGTCTTGAACAGTCTGAGGACTATTATTGGTTGTCGCACCAACGTTTTGCTCTCCAATATACTGCATCTCTGCGCGCAAGAAATAGTCCCAATCATTGAACCCGAGACCATCAGACCAATCGACCACAAGCGAACCCTGAACATTCGGCGAGAAGTGAGCTTCGCCGCCAGTCAGATCTTGGACAGGCCCACCCGGCAATCCGGATGCGTTTTGATAATCAAGGAATTCGGAGTCGAGGAAGGACAGGCCGCTATTGATCGTCAATTGATCAAGCGGCGCCCAAATCAGGTCTGCTTCTATGCCTTGCTGACGCAATTCTCCAACATTGCGCGTAACGAATGAAATGCCGTCGAAAGCGCGATCTTGGAAGCCTTCGAGATCCATACGATACGCGGTTATGTTGGCTTGCACCGTATTATCAAACAACTGGCTCTTGATCCCGAGCTCGAAATTGTCCGACGTCTCCGCTTCAAAAACGCGTTGGGCAGGAGACAGCGCTGGGAATGTCCCCTGGGTATTGAAACCGCCGCCTTTGTAGCCAGTCGAGTAGGTCGCAAAAACCATGACATCATCAACCGGGAACCAGCTCGCATTGGCAAAATAAGTCAGCTGATCATCGGTAATGGTCGTTTCCGGGAGGGTTTCAGCGGAGCGAATAGAAAGCGCTGTCACAAAGGCATTGTTGATCATGCTGGAATAGCTGCCCGTCTTTTCTTCGTCGGTCCAACGGAGCCCTGCGGTGAGCGCCCATTGTTCGTTCGGACGCCATGTGCCCTGACCGAAGACAGCATAGCTTGTAAGGTCCTGCGCAAACTCAACAACCGAGGCATTGTCCTGCTGCCCTGCCGCGCAGCCAGCCGCAGCTCCGGCCCCAGCGAGCCCAGCTACCACATTTGGACAAAACTCAGCGCCTAAGTCCGACGTGTCTAGGATGTCATAGGCTTCATCATAATAGAATCCGCCGACGACATATTCAAAGT
>JBCBQS010000094.1:0-10494 GCA_039820085.1 Pseudomonadota bacterium | reverse complement strand
AAGAACAGCGCATAAATTGCTGCGGCCAATCCGAACGGAACGATGAGAAGGATCACCAGCGGGCTGCTGACACTCTCAAATTGTGCGATGAGAACCAGGAACACAATGATCAGGGCGAACGCATAGGTCAAAAGCAAATCGCGAGACGATTCCTGTAACGTTTCCGCGCTGCCGCCGAGCAATAGGGTCGTGTCGCGTGGAAGTACGTCCGCCGCAATCGCCCGAATTTCAGCGACCGCCTCGGCCAAGGGCACGCCGGAGGCAATATCCATTTCCATTTCAATCGCGCGGCGCTGTTCAAGCCGCTCGAGCTCCGCAGCGACGCCTTCTTCAACCAAGTCTGTCAAACTTGAAAGCGGCAATAGATCGCCAGCGCTTGAGCGGACGAGGAGGTTTCTGAGATCTGCCGGTGATGTCACGGTGCTCGCCTGCGCTTCCAACACAACCGGGATCGCTTCGTCGCCGACATTGATGTCGACGACGTTCTCACCACCGACCATCGCGCGCAGGGTGAGCGAGACCTCATCGAGCGGCACCTCAAGATCGGCCGCACGGCGACGATCAATCTGAATCGAAAGCTGCGGCTGTGTTGGTGCGTACGATATGTCGGGGTTGGTGAGAATGTCTGACTGTGTCTCGATGGCGTCCGAAAGCGCCCTCGCCGATTGATAGATGGCATCATAATCGGACCCGAGAAGCGCAACTTCTAAACCGGAGCGTTGCCCGCGCCCGCGGCTTAGCGATCCGCGCGCAAACGCCGATGCGCGAACACCAGGTATTTCTGAAAGTGGGCGGCGCAGCTCAGCAATGATCTCATCTTGACTGCGGGCGCGCTCATCCCAGGGGGCGAGTTCCGCCGTGACAAAAATTCGATTTGGGTCCCACCGGCCCACAATCGTGAAAACAGATTCGAATTCGCCACTGTCCAGATAGGGTTGGAGGATCTCCTCGATTTGATCTGCCTGTCGCTCCATAAAGGCGAGACCAACACCATCAGGACCGGATGCAAATACGCTGACTTGGCCCCGATCCTCACGCGGCACCAACTCACTATCGAGCTGGTTAAACGCAAAGGCTGCCCCACCTGCGGCGACAATGCTGACCGCCAGTGTCGAGATTGGGCGGGCGAAGCACATTGCTAAGACTTGCCGGTAGAATCCAAGCATCGCATTGCCGATCTTGGTCAAAACCGATGACTGGCGCTTGGACGATGCAAATTGCATTTTTGAGGCCATTGCAGGGACCAATGACAAGGCAACGATAGAGGAAATCCCAACCGAGAGCGCCATCACAAATCCGAACTCGCGGAACAATCGTCCAACCGTCGACGGCAAGAATGAGATTGGCACAAACACAGCGATCAGGACTGCCGTCGTGGCGATCACGGCGAAATAAACCTGCCGCGTCCCAATCGCGGCTGCAGCAGACTTCTTCAAACCATCAGACTGTTTACGCTGAATATTTTCCAAAACCACGATGGCATCATCAACGATCAAACCGGTGGCAAGAATGAGCGCCAATAGGGTCAACAAATTGATCGTGAAACCCGCGAGCCAAAGCCCTGCAAGCGTGCCGATGATGGAAACGGGAATGGCGACAGCCGGGATAAGTGTCGCTTTGAACGATCCCAAGAAGAGCCAAATCGTGGCAATAACAATCAACACCGTCACCGCGAGTGTGATCAAAACTTCGCTCACCGCGGTTCGGATGAAAACCGCATTGTCCGAAATGATCTGTAACTCAAGATCATCGAAGCGGTCATTCAACTCGTCGACCTTGTCGCGAACGAGATCAGATATCGCGATCGTGTTCGATTGCGCCCGGCGCACAATGCCCAGACCGATCACTGGTTCGCCATTGAGCCGCAAAAGATTGGTCGCATCTGCCGGAGCTAAAACCACTTCGGCGACATCGCCGACGCGAACATCGCCTTGGATCAACACGTCTTTGATCAAGTCTGGTGTGCTTGCGGTCGCTTCGGCGCGCACGAGGAGTTGTTGCTGATCAGATCGGAAACTGCCAACGGGAACGTCAAACGGAGATTGCCGCAAAGCATTTGCGACATCTCCAACGGTGAGGCCGAACCGGCTCAACCGCAACGGATCGATTGTCACCCGCATTTGTCGTTGCCGCGTCCCAAACTCCTGCAGCGCGGCCACCCCATCAATCGATAAGAAGGCTGGTGCAATCGTCGTTTGGATGATCCGGGTTATCTCTTCTTCGGAATAATTGTCCGTCACAATCGAGACTTGCGCAATGGGCTGCGCGTCATCGTCGGCTTTGGTCACGAACAGGTTTTCAACGCGATCTGGAAGTTGGCGCGAAACCCTGTTTACGGCTTCTCGGACATCCGAAGCGGCGGTATCGAGGTTCACGCCAGGCTGGAACTCCGCGCGTAATCTCGCGCTATTTTCCTCACTCGATGCGAAAATTTCGCGCACACCGGACACGCGCGCAACCGCGCTCTCCAAGACGCTGGTAACTTCTGCGTCCATGGTTTCTGGCGCGGCACCAGGAAGGGCTGCTCGTACGGTAACAACAGGCCGGTCGACATCAGGCAGCTCACGGACCTCAACGCCAAACAGCGCCGCGAGACCCGTTAGGACAATCATTAGGCTGATCACCATCGCCAAAAGCGGACGGCGAACAGAAAGCTCAGGCAGGCCGCCGCCAATGGTCATTCTTGGCCTCCGCCAAAGCCACTGGCGCCGCTGGTCCGTGCTGCCACGCTCGGCGGCGCACTCGCTCCGGTGTCTACTGGTGTCCCTTCACGCACTTTTTGCACGCCTTCGACCACGATCAAGTCGCCTTCTTCAAGCGCGGCATCGGCGAGAACGCTTCCAGCGCGGCGTGAGATTAGGGAAATCGGTGTCCGGGACGCGCGCGACTCGCGAACCGCCCAAACATAAGCGCCATCGCCGCCCCAGCTGATCGCCTCTTCCGGAATGCTTGGATAAGCGTTTCCGGGCAGCTCAAAGGCCACGCGAAAACTCATGCCGGGTCGCAGCGCATCTTCTTCATTGTCGATTTCGGCGCGAATGGTGAAGCTGCGCCGCGTATCGTCGATCCGGCTATCAATCGCTGTGACCGTTCCTGTCACCAAGTCAGCATCGCCCGCGAAAGGTTGAAGGGGCAATGGGCTGCCAACCGAAACACCGCCGAAGACTTCTTCCGGTGCGCTGAAATCGACATAAAGGCGCGTGCGATCATCCAATCGCGTAATTTCAGTATTGGTGGTAATCCGCGCGCCGCGGTCAATATCACTCAAACCAACGTGCCCAGCAAACGGGGCGCGTACGGATCGCTGGGAGAGTGCGAACTCTGCCAGTTCGAGTTCGATTTGCGCCGCGTCCAACGCCGTCCGTGCGGCATCAATTTGGCTGTCAGAAATTGCGCCAGGCACATCGATCCGCTGATACCGCGCCAGCAATTGTTCAGCATCGCGCACAGCCACCCGGGCGCGCGCAACGGCGAGCGTTTCAGCTTGGTTGTCAAGTTGTGCAAGCACCGCCCCAGCGCGGACATAATCGCCCGCACGGAACCCAACCATCGTCACTTCACCGGCACTTTCGGGAAACACGGTTGCAGATTGGATCGCGCGAGCTGTTCCAACCGCTTCAATGCGTTCGATATCTGTTTCAAATGCCACAGGCGCGGCAATAACGGCGATGGTACGCTCTCCGCGCTGACCGCCCCAGCCTTGGCTTTCTTCCGCCTTATTACAGGCCGATAGCAAGGCGAGGCTGGACGCAGCGGCCAGCGAAAATGACAATTTGGAATTCGGCAAAAGACTATCACTTCTGTTGATATGTGGCGTAGATAGGCCGAATAGGCGACCTCTCAATACGCCAGAGTGATTTTCTATCTCAGATTGGAAGATTTAACGCGCTGAACGTTAGCCGAGAGAGGCTCGCCGGACCGGTAAGTGCTTTTTGCCCCAATCTTTGAACGCAACCAAAGCGGGGGCAAACTCTTGGCCTTTTTCGGTTAGAACGTACTCATACCGTTTGGGTCGCTCTGAATAGGACTGCTTTTCCAAAATACCCGCATCGACCAAGCGCTTCAGGCGATCCGAAATCAAATGTCGTGTCGCCCCCGTGCTCGACACAAATTGCTCGAATCGAGACATGCCAAGAAAGCAATCGCGTAAAATCAGCAGTGTCCACCGGTCGCCCACCAAAGATAGCGTACGCGCAACAGGACACCAGTTATCATCTAAGTCTGTCCACTTCATGCTTGCAAGTGTAGCGTGATTTGCCTTAAGTTCCAAATAAGAACTGTGTTGCCGCAAATTGGCTTCTTTTGACACTAGGAGGAGCCCCATGGCGAAGACGCTAGAATTCTTTTTCGATTATATCAGTCCAACGTCTTACATCGCACGCGTCCCGCTGAAAGGTGTGCTCGAGCGGACCGGTGCTAACCTCAAACTGCGCCCATTGTTTCAGGGCGGCGTCATGAAAGCGACCGGAAATTCCCCGCCAGGAATGGTCCCAGCAAAGGGGGCCTACATGGCAGCGGACATGGCGCGAATCTGCAAACGCTATGACATTGAGCTTCACTTCAATAAGCATTTCCCGATGATGAATACGCGCCCTTTGACCTGCGCGACCATCCGGCTCGCGGACGATCCGGATCAGCAAATGAAATTGTTTGAAGCGGCCTGGAAACATGTTTGGGGCAATCCCGATGGCGGGATTGATACAGGCGATGAGGCCCAGTTCAAAACCGCCTTTGCGTCAGAGGGGTTTGATGCAGACGCGCTCTGGGCCCTTGGCAATGATCCAGAGTCGAAAGCGATGTTACGCGCCAACACAGATGAAGCGGTTGAGCGCGGCGCATTTGGGTCACCGACCTTCTTTGTCGGCGATGAAATGTTCTTTGGCCATGATCGACTGGATTATGCCGAAGAGGCTTTGATGGCATAGGCAAGGGTCACCTCGCCCTAGACAGAGCGGCCGCCTGCGATACCTATGGGTGTCTTAAGATGAGCCTGTCTCATCCGAATTATTTGGGGCTCTCTGATCATCTATGTCCGTCATCTTGATCATTTTGAAGTTGGTTCTCGGGCTGATTTGCGGCCTCATCGTTTTATTGATGATGCTCGGCGGGATTGGTGCTCTTCTAAGGCTTGGCGCCGGTCCGTCGTTTGAAATGATCGCTGTCGATGGCGACCGCCGATTGCATTATGTCTGCGAAGGCCCCGAAACCGCGCCGCTTGTTTTGTACGATGCGGGTGCATTTGGAATTTACACAGACGGCTGGTGGGTGATGAAAGAGCTGAGCCGCGATCATCGCGTCTGTTTGTATGATCGCGCCGGCATGGGGTGGAGCGATCCCTTGGCGAAGGATGTTGAAGCCGGTCCAGACTTTCACGTTGAAGACATGCGCCGCCTCCGCGCAGCGCTCGGATATGACAAACCTTTTGTTCTAGTTGGGCACTCAATGGCGGGCATTCGACTGCACGCCTACGCAAATGCCTATCCGGAGGAATTAAGCGGCCTCGTCTTCGTCGATGCGGCGCGACCACAAAACATTGAAGCGAGCAGGGTTGAATCCTTCGTCCCATGGATGTCGCGCGCACTCTCCGTTTCTGGTTTTTTTGCTCGCATTGGCTTGGCTGGGGGCGCGTCACTCTTTTTGCCGGATGAGCTCAATCTGTCTGGAGCCCCGGCGCGAGACAAACGCCGCTCGGTCGCAGCCGTCAGCCACCATAAGGCCACCAAACGCGAACTTCTCGACGCCGTCGCGACCTGGCCAGGCGCATCTTGGGCAGATCAAACCCAAGCGGAAAATCTGCCGGTCTTTGTGTTCTCGAACTCAGCGAATGGAGGCGCGAATGCCTCGGTTGCTGCCCAGGCAGAAGCCAATACTGGGCTCGGCGGTATAACCGCACTGCCAGACGAGACGCATGTTTCTCTTTTAAACGAGGCAAACGCAAAACGTATTGCCGCAGACGTCCGAAAAATCACTGACGGAACGCGCAATGACTGATGCTGACCAGTCTCTTGGCTCGTTCCGCAAAACAGTCTTCGACCGCGCCCCCCGCTTCTTGTCGGTGCTTGCCTTTTTAGCTGGAGCACTCGCTTTGGTTTCAGCGGCTATTCCTTCGCAAATCGTAACAGACAAAAAGCAAGTCTTCCGTGTCCTGGCTGAAGCGCCGTCCGTCGCGCTTTCAATCGGTGGGCTCGCCTTAATGGTTTTATCTCTCGGCCTGGCTCGACGGTTGAAAACGGCCTGGGCGTTGACTCTGCTGGTCGCGGCGCACGGCATCTTCGCGACGGCTTTGCTGCGCCCGCGCTTGGTCGAGCTTTGCGTCTATGTCGCGCTGTTTGCGGTATTGCTGATCACGCGTAAGAGCTTCTTCCGCCGCTCTAGCCTGTTTCGAATGATCGTCCCGCGCATGTGGGTGCTCGGCACACTGTTCATTCTTGCGATTGCAAGTTTTGCAGCTTTGCTTTGGGTGAGCCATCAGTCCGGGTTTGTTGAAGCCTCGTTTCTCGATCTGCTGATCGATCCAGAGCTTGGCACGGCGGCGAGGCCGATCATCATTGCTGGGATCGCTCTCGGATTTATCCTCTTTTACTTCGGTATTGCCAGCCCCGCATGGGCAAAGCCAGATCTGGCAGGTCTATCGGACTTTCAAAAACTCAGACAGCTTCTGGACCAAAGCGATCAAGCCAGACCAGACAATCTACTCGCCTTTGTCGGGGATAAGAGTGTCCATTACGGGCCCGATGGGGAAGCGGTGCTCGCCTACATGGACTATCAAGGGTCGCGGATCGCAATGGGACCACCGATTGGACCGCGCAGCGCCTGGCAGAACACACTCAGATCTTTTCGGGTCGCGGCAGAGCACGCAGGTCTGCGTCCAGCGCTTTACTCGGTCCCACCCGATCTACTGGCAGACCTCCACGACCTAGACTTCACCTTTGAAAAAATTGGTGAGAATGCGATCCTCAATCTGCCTGACTTTACCCTGTCAGGCCGCAAACGAGAGGTCATTCGTCGGTCGCGCCGAAAACTCGCAGAGCGCCAAGGCGCCACGTTTGATCTCTCGCTTCCTCCGCACAAGCAGTCCGTCCTCAACGATTTACGGCACGTCTCTGATCTCTGGCTCAAAGAGAATGGCGGCCGGGAAAAGTCGTTCTCACTCGGGCGGTTTGATCCGCGCTTCCTCAATCACTGCCCCATCGGGATTGTTAAAATAGGCGGCAAGATCATCGCATTTGGCAGTCTACTCGTGTCTCCGGATAAGCATTGGGCTGGGATCGATCTCATGCGCTATGATCCAGAACACGCCGTGACCAATACAATGGACTTTCTATTGGTGGAGCTGATCTTATGGGCAAAAACAGAAGGGTATCAGCGCTTCGACCTCGCAATGGCTCCCTTGTCCGGATTGGTCGAAGAAGATGTTGCGCCGCTGTTTGCGCGGATTGGGAATATCGTTTTTGAGCGCGGCGAACGGTTCTATAATTTCCAAGGGCTGAGGCGCTTTAAGCAGAAGTTCAACCCGGACTGGGAACCGCGTTACATCGCAGCGCCCGGGTATTGGACACTCCCCATTCTGCTTGCCCAAGTTGCCTTCCTGACCAATCGCCACGCACCGTCCGACAAAGACCCTGAAGCTGAGACAGGAAAAGTCGCTGAAGCTTAAGCGTTCGGCCCGACTAGAGCGCGATGCCAGCTTGCGTCGCGAGAGTCGCCAGAGACGTTTCCGGACGCGGCCCATAATGCGAAATGACTTCGGCAGCCGCGATATGACCCAGTTTCGCGCACGTCGCGAGCGGTAGACCGCGGGCGACGCCGAAGAGGAATCCGGCGGCGTACTGGTCGCCCGCCCCAGTCGTATCCACGACGTCCTGAACAGGTTCAGCCGGAACCGCGATTGGGTCACCATCGCCAATCACGACTGACCCTTTCTCGCTGCGCGTAATCGCGGCGAGCCCGGTATCCGCGCGCAGCATTTCGATTGCTGCATCAAAGTCTCGTGTTTCGTAGAGGCTCAAAAGCTCCTCTTCATTGGCGAAGAGAATGTCGACCTGCGTTCGGATCAACTGGCGAAAACTCTCGCGATGGCGGTCTACGCAAAAACTGTCCGACAGCGTCAAAGACACTTTCCGGCCAGCCGCATGGGCAATCTCAGCGGCATGTACGAAAGCCGCTTTGGCCGCGTCTTTGTCGAACAAGTAGCCCTCAAGATAGAGAATGCCTGACGACTCAACGGTCGCTTTATCGACATCCGCGGGCGAAAACTCAACCGAGGCACCGAGGAACGTATTCATACTCCGCTTGCCATCGGGGGTTACGAAAATGATCGAGCGCGCGGTCGCTGGACCGTCCGTCAAAGGTGAGGTGTCAAACGGCACGCCAATCGTTGCCATATCGTCTTTGAACACTTTTCCGAGGCGGTCATCTGCAACCTTGCCGATATACGCGGCTTGACCCCCAAGACTGGCAATCCCAGCGATCGTATTGGCGCCAGAGCCACCCGACGTTTCTAAGGCATTGACCGAAGCATCGGTGAGCGCATCCGCCCGATCTTCTTCGATCAGGTTCATCGCATCTTTATTGATGCCCCACTCTGACAGAAACGCATCATCTTGGCGCGAGATCACATCCACAATTGCATTGCCAAGCCCCACCACATCGAACCGTATGTCTGTCATATAAACTATCCTTGATGTCTTTGACGCGCGATGTGCCAGATGCCCAGGCTGGACGCAACTGATAAGCCCAGCTAAGGCGCGCCGATGATTAAGATTGCCTATCTCGCCTCCAAGGTGACGCTGCCCGGTTCACCTTTGCGCCGTAGCGATGCTTTTGAACACGACCGGATGATGGAGGCCCTGACCGGCCCCTTCGCAGACCGTGGATTGCAGGTCGAAGATGTTGATTGGGCGGACGCGACAATTGACTGGTCGCGCTATGGCGCTGTGATCATTGGCACCACATGGGACTATTGGGACCGCCCTCAAGACTTTATCGATACGCTCAAACGGATCGAAGAAAAAACCAACGTGTTCAATGGTTCTGACCTGGTGCAGTGGAACAGTGATAAGAGATATCTGAGACGTTTCGAGGCAACAGGCGTTCGATTAATCCCAACCCTTTGGATTGATGAGGTCGACGAGACCGCTTATCGCGCAGCGTTCGATCAGCTCAAAAGCGATGATCTCGTCTTCAAGCGTCAAGTCGGGGCAGGGGCTGACGGCCAATTCCGGCTATCGTCCAAAGATCCGCGTCCTGAAATGCCCCATCCGATGATGGTCCAGCCGTTTTTGTCGACGATTCAAGTTGAAGGTGAGTTGAGTTTCATTTTCATTGATGGCGCCTTTTGCCATGCCTTGCTCAAGCGCGCCAAAGCAGGTGACTACCGCATTCAATCCACCTATGGCGGCACCGAAACGCCAATCACGCCAAGCGAGACCGATCTTGCCTCCGCGAAACGTGTTTTAGATACGCTGATCGAGACGCCCCTTTACGCACGGGTCGATATGCTGCGCGGCGAGGACGGAGCCCTTCGTTTGATGGAGCTCGAATTGATCGAGCCATATCTTTACCCCCTTGAGGGACCTCAGCTCGGCTCAATGCTCGCGCACGCCGTCGCTAAACGGTTAGGATTGACGCAATCTTAAGACCGGCTCATTCGCGCGCGGCCTCGTAAAACGCGATCGCCGCTGCGTTTGAGACATTTAAACTTTCCATCTCTGAAGCAATCGGAATTCGGGCAAGCTCCGCGCAGGCTTTCGCAACCCCAGGCCGCAGACCCGGCCCTTCAGCGCCAAGCACGACGGCAAGTTTGGACGCGCCCCTCACAGCCTGGCCAATCATGGCGCGGCCCTCGCCAGCAAGCCCGACAGAATGGAAGCCTGCTGCGTTCAGACTGTCGAGCGAGCGCGCAATATTGACCACTCGGCACTCGGTTACAGTTTCGATCGCACCGACGGCGGCTTTGGCAACGATGCCTGTGATCGGCGGGGCGTTGCGTGTCTGCAGGATCAGCGCAGAAAACCCAAACGCGGCGGCTGATCGATAAATCGCCCCTAAATTGTGCGGGTCACTCACCTGATCAAGCACCGCAACGCGCGTTGCGCCCGAGGCGATCACATCCTCAATCGCTACCGGTAATAGAGGGTCAAACTGCGCAGCAATGCCTTGATGAACGGCATCGCGTGGCAACAGAGCGTCGATCGCTGAGGGCTCTAAAGCCTGGGCACCCGGCACCGGATTTGGCAATCGATCGAGCCCATTTTTAGTCCCAACCAATCGGGTCAGACGCCGCTTCGGATTGGCCAGAGCCGCGCTTACAGCATGCACGCCCCAGAGCCAGTTTTCGCCGTTACCATGCGGCTTAGACGAAGATTTTCGCCTGTGTGAATTAGGACGGTTGCGCGGGCGGGGCTTGCTCATTATAAGGCCGGTTTCCGGTTGAAAGGCGGAGGGTTTTAAGCCTCCTAATGACGGTCGGAACCCATGGCGTCAAATGGCGTT
>JBCBQS010000093.1:0-10525 GCA_039820085.1 Pseudomonadota bacterium | reverse complement strand
CAAACAGGGCGACGGTGATCTTTTGAGCTTGCTGCCCGGCGAGGCGTTTCGGATGGATATCGGCACGCTGGGGTACTCGCGTCGCTCGATTTTTCTGCTCAATGACCCCGCCTTGATCAAACAAGTATTGTCGGATGATGGATCGACGTTTCCGAAGAGCGATTTGATGGTCAACGCGCTTGAGCCGCTGATCGGCGACTCGATCTTTGTGACCGATGGCGAGAAATGGCGACGTCAGCGAGCGATGATTGATCCCGCCTTTTCGCACATGCGTTTGAGCTTGGCCTATACATCGATGCAAGCGGCGGTCGAAGATCGTTTGGCTTGGCTGGCTGATATGGCTGAGGCGCGCGCGGCCTTCTCTCTGGACTTGGCGATGAGCCACCTGACCGCCGACGTGATTTGCCGAACCGTGTTCTCGATTTCGCTTGATACGACGATTGCTAAAGATGTATTCGATGATTTCGTTTTGTTCGAGCGCGATGTCGCGCAAGTTAAAATCTGGCGCTTGATCGTCGATCCGGCTTGGACGCGGGCCGAACAAAGTGAACAGGTTTTGTCGGCGTGTACGCGTATTCGAAAACACCTCGGCGATCTGACAGATACCCATTTGAACGCGACGCCAGATCAGTTCGATGACATTGCCAGCGCCGTGATTGCAGCGCGCGACAAGCATACGGGCGAAGCTTTCACGCGGGATGAATTGATCGATCAATTGGGCGTCTTCTTTCTCGCCGGTCATGAGACCAGCGCCAGCGCGCTGACCTGGGCATTTTACATTCTGGCCGTGCGCCCAGAGATTCGCGACCGGGTCCGTGCCGAAGTCTTGGAGCAGATCGGGACGGGTCCGATCTTGATGGAGGACGTGCGCAAGCTCGCTTATGTACGCAGCTTTTTTAAAGAGGTGCTCCGGCTGTATCCGCCGATCACATTCATGCCGCGTGTCGCGGAGCAGTCGGTCCAGCTTGGTACGCGAAAACTGCGGCGCGGGGCGTTGGTCATGATCGCGCCTTGGACCTTGCATCGGCATGAAAAGTACTGGCCCGATCCTGACCGGTTTGATGCTGAGCGGTTCTTGGGGGACCGCGAACGCGATGTCGCCCCTGGCAGTTATATTCCATTTGGACAGGGACCCCATACCTGCGTTGGGGCAGGCTTTGCCACGCTCGAAGCGGCGCTGATCATTGCGAGCCTGGTGCGTGACTATGATTTCCACGTGGTCGGTGAACAGTCGGTGCGCCCGGTGGCCCGTTTGACCACGCGTCCAGCACAAGAGATCAGTGTCATTGCTGAGCGCCATACAGGCTGACCTCCTTGATCTCAGGAGCGGTGACCTTGGGGGTGCCGATCCACACAATATCGCGGGTCGCGGCTTCTGCGAGAGGAATGCTTTCAAACAGGCCCGGTCGGATCGTGTCCCAGGACATTGGCGTCATCAGGAAAAAGGGCAGGGGATCTCGCCAATCGAACATAACGTCTTTGGTTGTGAGGACTTTGCCCAGCGTCTTAAAGTAGGTCAGAGGTCGGGTGATTTGGCCGACCGCATAGGTCAGTGCTGCATGCGCATCTTGATAGGCTTTATGCGTTTTAAAACGAGGGGTCTTAATCGTCTCACCGCATACCAAAGCGGCAAGATCTGCGCGATGAATCAGATGCACTCCGCTGGTCAGGCGAGGATTACACTCAATCGCGTAGGGCTGCCCGCTCTCATCGACTCGGAAGTCGAACGAGATAAAGCCGGAATAGTTTTCAGCTTCGACGAAAGCTTCAATCCATCGCTCAATTGCCAGCATGGATTCAACGCGTTTGAAGCGAACCGAAACAGTGCCGAGGTAAACGTCCCCTTCGTACACCGCGGTCACTTGAACGCGCCCCTCTTTGACGATGCTGAAGCTGCTAATCTCGCGCCCGTAAATCCGTTGTTGGACGATATTCGTTTGTGAACGGTCTCCAGGCGTGAGTCTGTCACCCCGCTCACACAAGCGAAGACCGATGCCTGAACAGCCATGCGCCGGCTTGATCACATAGTCGCTCTTCTGCGCCAGAGCGCGGGCATCTTCACTCTGAGCCGGGTAGGTCTCGGGCGCCGACAAACCAAGTGAATGGCATCGCCGCGCGAAGGCGAGCTTATCATGGAGCGCGACCATTTTATCGAACCGGGGTCCAAACACACGCGTACGATCGTCCAACAGATCGGCCAGTTGGCTCGCAAACAGCGCTTCTTCTGAGACAGGGATCACGAGGTCGATGCGTTCGCGCTCCACAATGTCCTTCAGATCGGTGAGATATTGGGTCTTATTGGTGCGGGGCGCCGTCACCTGATAGCTGCGTTTGATCGCTGAGGAAGGTTTGCTTAAGTGCCATTTAAACGGCTCGGCAATGAATACCGAATGCCCCGCGCGATTGAGACTTCGAGCCAGTTCCAAACCTTTGGCGAGTCGACCGAGCGTCAGCAGAATATTCATCGCCGCACCGCCCTTGCCGCGATGGGCGAGGACGTGCCTGTGATCGCTGCCCCGTTTGCACGCATTGAAAGTTTCCTTGCGCTCACTCGTTCTTTGCGTACTATGACATCTTATGTGTACGATTGAAAGTGTCAGCCTAATTAGACATTTAGCGCCTCAGCGCCATAAGTTGGATTCGGTTTGATGCGCGTTCGAATTCCTGAACCATCGGTCGGCTTTCCACCTGATTTTGATCATTGTCGGCGGGTGATCAGAGAGGGATCTAAAAGCTTTCACTTCGCGTCGCTCATGCTACCGGTTGATGTTCGACAGGCGGCATTTGCAACATATGCCTTTTGTCGGCTGGCAGATGATGAGGTTGATCTCGGCGATGATCCGGTCTCGGCTTTGGATCGCGTCTCTGAACGATTGAGCCAGATTTATGGTGAGCGGTCATTTGATCACCCGATCGATCGCGCGTTTTCACATATTGTGAAGTCTTATGGATTGCCGCAAGCGCTTCCTGAAGCCCTGCTTGAAGGGATGAAATGGGACACGCAAAATCGTCGATACAAAACGCTCGAGGATGTTCTCGATTATGCCGCGCGAGTCGCGGGCTCTGTCGGGGCGATGATGACGGTTCTAATGGGCAATCGTTCGCGAGAAGCGGTTGCGCGGGCTTGTGATCTCGGCCTCGCGATGCAGCTGACAAATATAGCAAGAGATGTTGGCGAGGATGCCCGGGCGGGACGCTTATACTTGCCCACCGATTGGATGGAGGACGCGGGCCTCGATCCCGAAGCCTTCATCGAAAACCCAATATTCGATGACCGTATTCAGCAGGTTGTGAAACGACTTCTTGATGCCGCTGATCCATTTTATGATCGCGGTTTGTCTGGGGTCTCTTTGTTGCCGAAAGAGTGTCAGACAGCGATCCGCGCGGCTGGAAAAATCTATCGGGAGATTGGGGTGGTCCTGCGGCAACTTGAGTATGACTCAATCAACAATCGCGCAGTCGTTTCGAAAGCCCGAAAAATAAAACTTCTTATCGCGGCCGCACGAGAAACAAGCGTCCCATCTTCTGCAGATGCCGCCGCCAACGCGACGCAATATTTGGTGTCAGCCGTCGCGGACAAAGCCACAAATGGCAAACGCCCAATCCCACCGACGCGGATCAACTGGGTCATCGATCTTTACATGCGGCTTGAACGCAAAGAGCGGATCGTCTAATTCCTATCTGATGGGATCTATAATATTCTTCGGTGAGATGATTGGCGGCTTTGGTCTGTTCATGGCCTGGATGTATTGGGAGTATCGCAAGACCCAAAAACTGGTCGAGCAAGATCGTCGAGAAGCCGAGCTGCTTAAACAGAAAGACGCGGCATCCTGAACGGAAGCATGGCCCGCACGATCGGAGATCTCAACCGCCGGCATGACAGGGTTTCATGCGTAGCATAGCCGGATGTTCCACTCGGATAGTTGATGATTGAGCGGCTATAGAAGGGAGTGTCTTCCAGCGTTTGGACAATAAACGGATCGGCATGATTCAACAGTCCCGCTCTGCGATTGATTCGCCAAATCGATGTCGACGGCAACTGGGTCGATTCTGAATAAGCGGCGGGCTGGATGGTGCCGTCTTTCCCGATCGAAATGTTGAGATCACGCTGGGGGCCGGCCACAGAATCCGTGACATATCGGATGAGCGTGTCGCCGTTTTCGAGCGGCGTGCGTGACCAATCCCAATAGTCAAACCCGCGCGTAACAGGCTCTAGCCCGTAATTGGAATCAACATAGCCATGACCTTGCCAAGACAATCCTGGCTTCTCAAAGTCCACAGACACCCGGGCATGCGTGCAGGCCGGCGACCAGAAATGGCGGGCGTTTGGATCAAGCTGAAAGGGCTCCGCGCTGAGATAGGGGAGGTCGACCCGAATGATCCCACGCATGCGTCGTGGGATGGGCGCGCCGATCTCATCAAACGCGATTTCCAAACCGCCTTCGACGAGTCGCACACGGCTATTGCCGGTTTCATATGTGGCCGGCGTTCGGCGCGTATTTTTGTTTGGGCGTTCCGTCATGCTCCAGCGTTGAGGCGGACCATAAAGGGCGACATTTATCGCACAGTGATCGCTTGGATTGGTCCAATTTTTCCAAGCATAATAGGGTGAGAAAACGCTGCCGACAAAGATGATTACGACGAGAGCATTGTTTCCATCATCGCTGACGCCATCAATGTACCACCAGGAATATCCACCTGGTGGCGGCGTATAATCAAACCGAAACCCAAACGGCGACTCGGGGGGATTACCGCCAGTCTCCAGCCCTTCGATGAGCGTGTTTGAATTCAGACTTTCGGGATTTTCAGCCATGAAAAGAAGGAGTCCTGTGCACAACCCTAACGATTGTCTATCTGTCTTGACACAATAATTCGTATACATAAAGTGACAGTGAGGGAGGCGACATGACCATAGACGCCCAAATAAATTTAAGCCTGGAACAGGCCATCGCCTCGAAGATAGACGATACGTGCCCACCAAAGCTCAAATCAGCGCTTCACCATGCAGTTTTTCCTGGCGGAGCCCATGTTCGACCGAAACTCTGCCTTGCCGTTGCTGCCGCCTGTGACCCAGATGCCGACCTCAACGATGCGATGGTGGCCGCAACGTCCCTTGAGCTCTTGCATTGTGCGTCTTTGGTGCACGATGATTTGCCATGCTTTGATGACGCGGATCAAAGACGCGGTAAGCCCTCGGTGCATGTTGCCTATGGTGAAAACCTTGCCGTGTTGACCGGTGACGCGTTGATCATCCTCGCCTTTCAGACACTCGCGCGCAAAGCCCTGACCTATTTCCGCGAATTGACTCTCGTCATGTCAGACGCAACCGCCCCACCAAATGGAATTGCAGCTGGCCAAGCTTGGGAAAGCGAATCGGAAATTGACCTAAAAGCCTATCATCACTCTAAAACCGCGGCGCTCTTTGTGGCGGCGGCAAGAGCAGGGGCGGTGTCTGTCGGCGCAAGTGACGCGGAGTGGCGCGGCCTTGGAGAGCATCTTGGCTCGGCCTATCAAATCGCTGATGATTTGCGCGATGCGGTGCTCAGCCCGGACGAGCTTGGCAAACCCGCAAAACAGGACGTTCGAAACTGCCGCCCCAATGCGGTCGACTCTTATGGCTTAGGCGGGGCTTACACGCGCTTACGCGATGCGATCGAAGCGGCTGCATCTTCGGTGCCGACCTGTGCGGGTACAGACAGCTTGCGGCAGTTGATTTATGCGCAAGCGATCAGACTGACCCCAGAGCACCTTGTCCACGAAGTCGCTTAACTCTGTACGAGGGTCGCAAGACTCAATCGTTGATCGCATCAAGAATTTTCGCTCACGCCTATTAGCGAGCCCGAAATTCCAAAAGTTCTGCGCCGGGTTTTGGCCGACAAAATTCATCTCGCGCTCGAAAGCGGCAGAGGTGTTCGACCTGTGTAATGGCTTTGTTTATTCTCAGGTTTTGTTCGCTTGCGTGCGGCTAAACCTGCTTCAGACACTGCATGAGAAAAGCCAAACGATCGATGAAATTGCGGTCTTCTCAAACCTGCCTTTAGAAGGCGCGCGCAGATTGGTGATGGCGGCAGCATCCTTGAAAATACTAGAGCCACGGTCCGGTGAGCGATTTGGGCTCGGCGAAGCCGGGGCTGCGATTCTTGGCAATCCGGGACTCCAGGGCATGATCCTGCACCATGAGCACTTTTATCAGGATCTGCAAAATCCGGTCGCGCTGTTGAGTGAGCGGACGAACAATACTGCTCTGTCGAACTATTGGTACTATTCAGCCAAAACCGATCATGACGACTCAGAACGCGCGGTGATGACCACCTATTCGGATTTGATGAGCGAAACTCAGACAGTCCTCGCCGATGAAGTGCTCCGTTCGTATAGATTTGGTCAGCATCAACACGTGATGGATGTCGGAGGCGGTGATGGGGCATTTCTTCGCGCAGTGCATGCCAACGCACCCGATCTGAAGTTAAGCCTGCTCGACTTACCGACTGTAGTCGAATTGGCCGGTCAACGCCTTCAGTCGGATGGCATTCCGGTAACCGCTCGCGCTGGCAACATGTTCGAAGATGCGTGGCCGGACGAGGCAGACCTCATCACGCTCATTCGAGTCGCGCTCGATCATGATGATGAAAAAGTCGAAATTTTGCTCAGGCGAGCCCGTGCGGCTTTGAAGCCGGGAGGGGTCTTATTGCTGGCGGAACCGATGACCGATTCGCCGAAAGTCGGGTTTGCGTATTTTGGCTTTTATCTGTGGGCGATGGGCTCAGGGCGGGCTCGGTCATCGTCTGAATTACGCGCGATGCTTGAGCGGGCGGGCTTCTCTGAAACCTGTATATTGCACACCGGTTTGCCAGACATAATACGCGTCATACGAGCATCGTAATAATTAATTGACAACCTAGAGTGTCAACCTATGATGACACTCATGATCAATTCGGCTCGTTCAGCATTCGACTATCACGCTGAAGATCCGCAGAATTCTGTGGAGCTATTCCGAAAACTCGAACTGAAATCAGACGCCGTTGTCTTTCTTGGAAATCAGCAAGCTGAACTCGCGCGGTTAACCTTAAAGGAGCCGGAAGAGTCTGAATTGGTTGTCGATATTGACTGGAGTGGCATCAGCACCGGGACAGAGCGTCTGCTATGGTCAGGCAATATGCCTGCCTTCCCAGGATTAGAGTATCCACTCGTCCCGGGATATGAAGCGGTCGGGCGGATCGTCTATGCCGACAGTCATCCAGAATTGATCGGCGAACATGTTTTTGTGCCGGGTGCGAATTGCTATCAGAACGCCGCCGGTCTGTTCGGCGCGACATCGTCGCGAATTGTCATTCCAGAGGCGCGCGCAGTTCGGCTTGAACGAGAGGCTGAGCAAAGTGACGTCCTTTTAGCGCTCGCCGCTACGGCTCACCATGCTTTAGCGCATTCCGATCTTCCGCAACTGGTGATCGGTCATGGTGTTCTCGGACGATTGATTGCCCGTTTGGTGGTCGCGCTCGGAGGCCCGGCTCCAACGGTATGGGAAACCAATACACAACGTCAGGACGCAGACGGCTACACAGTCTTACAACCCGAGGCTGACGCGCATCGCAGCTATACTCAAATTTGCGATGTCAGCGGCAACGTCGCGGCGATCGACACAGCAATCGCGCACGCTGCGAAAGGCGCAGAGATCGTCCTTGCTGGGTTTTATGCGGAGCGCGTTTCGTTCGACTTCCCTGCGGCCTTCATGCTCGAGATCGCGTTTAAGATCGCTGCAGAGTGGGATCCCGCAGATATGGACGCTGTCCTGACTCTGCGCCGCAGAGGGCTGCTCAGCCTGGACGGACTTGTGACCCATACCGACGCGCCGCGCCACGCGGAGCGCGCTTATCGAACGGCGTTCTCAGACGCTGATTGTCTTAAAATGGTTCTGGATTGGAGAGGGCACCATGACCACACTGCTTGATACGTACTCCTCGCGCGGAGGAGGCGCTTCAAATGGCTCTGGCGCCGGTGGCGGGTCTTATGACGCGACAACGGGTGGCTCTGATCCTGGTCCCGAAGACCGTCCTGTAAAAGAAACGCAGATCATTGCTATCTACGGCAAAGGTGGAATCGGTAAGTCCTTCACGCTGGCCAATCTCAGTTACATGATGGCGCAGCAAGGCAAGAAGGTCTTGCTCATCGGCTGCGATCCAAAAAGCGATACCACGTCTCTGCTGTTCGGTGGCCGTGCCTGTCCGACCATTATTGAGACATCGTCACGCAAAAAAGAGTCGGGCGAAGAAGTTCAGATTGGAGATGTCTGCTTTAAGCGTGATGGCGTCTATGCCATGGAGCTCGGCGGGCCTGAAGTTGGCCGTGGATGCGGTGGCCGCGGCATTATTCACGGCTTTGAATTGCTCGAGAAACTTGGGTTCCACGAATGGGACTTTGACTATGTGCTGCTCGACTTTCTGGGCGACGTGGTCTGCGGCGGCTTCGGTCTGCCGATCGCGCGCGATATGTGCCAGAAAGTAATCGTTGTCGGATCGAATGATCTGCAATCGCTATATGTTGCCAACAATGTCTGCTCCGCGGTTGAGTACTTCCGCAAACTCGGCGGGAATGTCGGCGTTGCGGGCATGGTCATCAACAAGGATGACGGCACCGGCGAGGCGCACGCCTTTGCAAAAGAAGTCGGTATTCCGATCCTCTCAGCGATCCCAGCCGACGAAGATATCCGCCGGAAATCTGCAAATTACCAAATCGTGGGCAAGCCGGGATCGCAATGGGCGTCGATGTTTGAAGCATTAGCTGAGAATGTTGCGAGCGCGCCACCAATTCATCCAACACCGCTTGCGCAAGACGGTCTGTTGGACCTGTTCTCCGCCGAAGAGACGGGTGCCGACTTCCAGCTGATTCCAGCCACAGTGGCCGATATGCGGGGCGTGAATGCCGTCGAGAAACCATCATTGGAAGTGATTTACGAGGAGATTTAAGGGCGCATGAGCGATCGGGAGGGCATTGTCGAACGAAAAACAGAGCACAGCTCTGATCACGCCCCTATGGAGGTTGCGGATGCGACGTGTCATGGCGGCGCTGACATACTGCTCGACGCTGCGAAAAAGGCAGGCAAGCAAACACTGCTTGAGCAATATGCCAAAGACTATCCGGTTGGACCGCATGATCAGCCGCAAAGCATGTGTCCGGCGTTCGGATCCTTGCGCGTCGGTTTGCGGATGAAGCGCACAGCGACGATCCTTTCAGGGTCTGCCTGCTGCGTTTACGGCCTCACATTCACCTCACATTTCTATGGCGCCAAGCGCAATGTCGGTTACGTGCCATTCAACTCAGAAACGCTGGTCACTGGCAAGCTGTTTGAAGACATCAAAGAGGCGGTTGAAAAGACCGCTGATCCAGAGCGTTATGACGCGATCGTTGTCACCAATTTGTGCGTGCCGACAGCTTCGGGTGTACCGCTTCGATTGTTGCCGGAAACGATAAATGGCGTTCGGATTATCGGCATTGATGTGCCTGGATTTGGTGTCCCGACACATGCGGAGGCAAAAGACATTCTCGCCGGCGCTATGCTCAATTATGCGCGCCGCGAAGCAGAAGAGGGCGTGGTCCAACGCGCCGCTGGGCCACAAAGTGATCTGCCTAAAATCACATTGCTTGGAGAAATGTTCCCTGCGGACCCGATTGGCATCAGCCACCTCTTGCAGCCAATGGGCCTCGCTGCTGGTGCAGTCGTGCCGACACGCGAATGGCGTGAGCTCTATTCCGCGCTTGATTGCGCAGCCGTCGCCGCGATCCATCCGTTTTACACAGCATCAGTGCGAGAGTTCCAAACTGCGGGACGGCCGATTGTCGGATCAGCACCTGTAGGCGCGGAAGGCACAGCAGACTGGCTCGAATCAATTGGTCAAGCCTGCGGGATCGCCAGAGATAAAATCGACGCGGCTAAAAACGGCGCCATCGGCGCGATAAAAGGCGCGCTGTCTGGGATGCCGATCAAGGGTCGGATCACGCTTTCTGGATATGAAGGCTCTGAACTTTTGGTCGCCCGATTGCTCTGTGAGAGCGGCGCCGACGTCCGCTATGTCGGAACGGCGTGTCCACGCACACAATGGTCGGATGCGGATCGCGAGTGGCTCGAAGCGCGCGGGGTCGAAGTGCGGTTCCGCGCGTCACTGGAAACCGATCTCGCCGCGCTTGAGGCGTTTGAGCCCGATCTTGCGATCGGCACGACGCCAGTTGTTCAAAAAGCCAAAGAAAGCGCCACCCCATCGCTTTACTTCACCAATCTCATTTCAGCCCGCCCCATCATGGGAGCGGCAGGCGCTGGATCGCTCGCACAAGTCGTTAATGCGGCGATTGCTGGCAAGGATCGCTTCGAGACGATGCGTGATTTCTTTGAAGGCGTCGGCCATGGCGACACTGCCGGGGTTTGGGAAGGCACACCAAAAATCAATAAAGGGTTCCGCGCCAAGCAAGAGCGCAAACTGGCACTGGCTGCCAAGCGCGCCGCAGATCTGAAGGAGCCGGTCGGATGTTAGTCCAA
>JBCBQS010000092.1:0-10535 GCA_039820085.1 Pseudomonadota bacterium | reverse complement strand
CAGCAAAGAGGGCCTTGGAAAAGCCGGAGGATACGCCATCCAAGGTCTGTTCGGCGCCTATATCAAAGATATTCATGGCAGCTATACCGGGGTGATGGGCCTGCCAGTCTATGAAACCGCGCAAATGCTGACCGGTCTTGGCTATCGATTGTAGAAATCGAACTCGATTTCATATTCTAAATGGCCGTCACCCAGCGACAGATCGTAATCGCCAAACCCATAGACATAATCGAAGCGGACCGATTGCGAGGGGAGATCCACCGCGTCGCGGCGGCGGATGGCGTTGCGAAACTCTAAGATCCGAGTTGGGGCGCCATAGAGGTCGGATAAATCCGAAACTGGACCAAGCGCTCGGATATAGTTTCCAGTCCGCGCATTGGCACCGAATGCCATGCCATCATCATTACCTTGGCGCGTCACGTCATAGATGAAGTCAATATTATCGAGGAGATTTGCGGTGTTGAAATTCGTATCTGAGCCAATCAGCTTGGCTTCGGCAGTGAGGTAAAAGTCCGTCCGTGACGAAAGATAAAAGCTGCGCTGGGCCGATGTATCCGCGGCAACCAAATCCGTGCTGATATTAAGTTGAAATGGGTCGAGCGAGTCCCCGGCATCTAAAAAGCCGGTATTGTTCGCGTCCAATGGCAATCGGTCCGGTATGCCATCGCCATTTGTATCAATGCCCAATTGAACGCTTTGATCCTGCAACGGGACGGCATGAAACCCCTCGGTGCGCGTTCCAGTGATGACTGGATTGACCCCGCCCGCGCCCTGAAACGGGTTGCCGGTCCATGGGATCATCTGCCCCCCAACCGGAACCGTTCCACCGGTGGCGAATATGTAATTGTCATAGACGTCGAAGGTGAAGCCATCATGCACGACGACGCAGCCATAGACGCGGCAATAGAAATCGGAATCGAGCCAAGACGCTGATGCTGGCAACGCTGCGAAGACTGCAATCGCGCTTGTGGCAATGGCTCGAAGCTTAATCGCTGCGTGTCTCATCACTCTCGAGATCCGACTTAAACGGGGCAAGCATGACAGAGCCGCTCGCGTTTTGCGGGGCGAAGATGTTTTCGAGCGTCACTGTGACTTCGGGATCGCTGGGCAGGGCTTGCGTCAACGGCATTCGGAAATTGCGAACGCCATCATGGAGAACCACCAAGTTGCTAATGGTCTCAGTTATCGTTTTGCCATCCCCCGTAATCTCGACTTCGCCGCGCAGGCGTGCGTGCGCATTTCCAGTATTTTCGATGTTGACCACGAGCGCTTTATCACCTTCGTCTGACGTCGCTAGCGTGGCCTGGGTGATCGCGGGTTGGCTTTGCGCATTACCCATCGTCAGATAAAACAGGCTCGCGATTTGGTACTTCTTCCAGACGCCAGATTGGCCAGCACGCTCTTCTGGTAGAAGCGTCGAGGCGATCAAGGCGAAGCGATAATCACCTTGGCGATCGATCCGAATAGGGGCGACCATATCAACAATGACTTGCTCGGTTTCACCCGGTTCCAGCGTCACGAAGGCGGGACTAAAACGAACCCAATCAGCCGCAGAAACATCGCTTTCACCGGGCGGGGTGAGCGCGATTTGTCCGTTTTCGTCTAAGCTCCAATCCGCAAGGCCGAGGGTAAGCGAAATCGTGTCTTCTTGGTGCACATTGCCAAGGTTGATGACTTGCCGCTGGCGATCCCCAGGTTGGATCGACATCTCGACGGTCGTGGGTTGAAGACCAATTCCGAAGGATGAAGCTGGTACAGCAATTGCGGCCAAGGCAATAGCCACACAGCCAGTGCGTAGCGCGGTTGGAAAGCGCATTGGGAATCCCCTCATTTTTAAGCTCTTATTGACCATACCGTATCGCAACAGAGTTACCGGATGGTTTCGAATGAGGTGAATGACTTGCCGCCAGTTCAGCGCTCGGCTAACCGCAAGATATGAAACTGCCCGGTCATAAGAAGCGAAAGCACATCGCGCCCGATTTATCGTCTAAACCCGGGCGGAACCGTGCTGAGCGAGAGCTAATTCTCGGAGATCATGGCTTCCTGCGTGAGAGTTTCCAAAACCTCCACCAGATCAGTTCAGAAATGTGGCGATCTAATCAGCCTAATCCGCGTCAAATCGCAGAACATGTCCGTGTGCGCGGGATCAAGACAATTATCAATCTGCGCGGCCCAAGCACGCGCGGGTATTACTTGCTTGAACAAGAAGCGTGTGCGCAGAACGGCGTCGAGTTGGTCGATTTCCAGGTTTATTCGCGCGATACACCAACTGTGGACCGCGTGCTTGAGGCAAAAGCCCTATTTGAGTCGATCGAATACCCGGCGCTCATGCATTGCAAATCCGGGGCAGACCGAGCGGGCCTCATGAGCGTGCTTTATGTTATCTTTCGGATGGATGAGCCGGTGCGCACCGCCGTGCAGCAATTGTCGAAGAAGTATCTGCATTTGCGTGAAGGCAAAACCGGGTTGTTAGATGCTTTTTTTGAGACCTATCTCGAGGCCGAAAAGGCGACCGGCATTGCGTTTGAGGATTGGCTGCAATCGGAATATGACCGGGAGAAAGTGAAGGCGGACTTCCTCTCCTCAGGCAAGGGAAAGCTCCGTCTCGACTGGATTCTGCGCCGCGAATGACCTGACTTTTTGCTGGCCTTGGTCCAAGATTCATGGAACGTTGACCAAGTGCGAAACATTGAGGAAAGGGGTTCGCCAATGAAAAAAGTCATTTTTGCATCGCTGTTTGCGATTGGACTTGCTGCTTGCGGCGGCGGTGGCGGCGGTGCCAAAGCCGCCTTGGTTCAGTCTTGCCTTGACGATGGCAGCACGGACGAAAGTACGTGTAACTGCATGGCAGACAAAGCGGTGAGCGATCTTGACCCAAAATTGGTCGATATCTTGGTTGAGGCCGCGAAAGCCGAAGACGAAGACGCCTATATGATGTCAAAAATGGGAGAGCTTACACCAGAAGAAATGACATCATTCATGACGGTCATGATGGGTGCTGCAACAGAGTGCGGCATCGAGATGTAGCGGCGACGCGCCGACAATTTTTGTAAACAATCCGGACCGGAAAGAACTTATTGGTCCGGATTGTCTTTATGTAGAAAGAGGGTGCCATGAAATTCTTCATTATCAATAGCTTCCGTCTGATGGTTTACGTTGCTTACTTGGCCACGATCATCATTGGCCTGTTGCTCGCCTATTATAATGCTGTCCCCCAGAAAGGGGCGATGATTACAGATCTGCTGGGCGTAACCGGCACGATGGCGCAAGTGCTATCCTTCGTCGCTCTATCCGTGGGGAGCTGGATTATTGCGAGCGTGGTCGCCGGTTTGATTGTGACCATTTTGGATATCCGCGATGATATCAATGATCGCTTGCCGGACGCCCGCCGCGACGATTAAAGCGCGCGGTTGCGACCATACATGCGTAGACATGAGACGCATGTTTTCCAATCCATTTGATCAGCGCGGTGCTCACCAGAGGGCCGCGCTGTTTCTATCCCTTGTTTTGCAATCTCTCACACATAGCTCTCGAGCATGGCTCAAACGCTTACCATTGCTAGCCTAGTCCAAGATAGTCTCGCGAAAACTCGCACGCTGATCTTACCGTCTCTGCCATTTGCAGCAGGGTTCTGTTTGCTCTACGGCGCGTTTGCGTGGGTGTCCGGCGTGCTGCCGGATGACGGCACCGGCACGCTCATTTTCCTGGCGCTGTTTTTAGGTTTGCTCTTTGCGCATAGCGTTTTTTCGGTCTCGATGTATCACGCAGTGGTTCCCGCTCGTGCTGGGCTTGTCGGGTCGGCTTGGAAACTTACGCTTGCATGGCTGTTAATGGCCGTGATTGCAGCGATTGGCGCGAGCATGATTGTCTTGTTTTTCGCAGTGATTGGACCCAGCCTCGGTGTCGGCACGAGTGATGATGTTGGCAACATTTCGGATATGACCGCACAGATGCGGGAAAACGGAACGTTTGGACCGATCTTCGCCATTTTCTTAGCGGTGTTAGCGGGCGTATTTTGGTTTGCCATTCGTATGGTCCTGTTTGCGGTCGCAACAGCCGCTCGCGGGACAATCCATGTCTTGCGGACTTGGTCCTGGACTAAAGGCTATGCCGTAACCTTAGCCCCGGCGGTCTTTGCGTTGATCATTGTCCCGCTGGTCGCGCTTCTTTATGTCAGCTCTGCGGTCACACATCCGCTGTTTGGGCCAGATCCATCGCCGCTTTTTACTGGGGTCTCTGCGGTCATAACCATGCTGATCTTGTTGCCGAGTGCTTGGCTCGGTCACGGTTTGGCCGCGAGTATTTACGCTCATATTGCGCCAGGCGAGATGGATCAGACGATGACCCCAGCGTCTAATAGCGACTGAATCTGATCCGCGTCATAGCCGATCGATTGGAGCACCGATTTAGAATGCTCTCCCATTTGTGGCGATGCTCCCTTCGGTCCATCATCGGTACCGGGAAAGCGGATCGGTGACGCAGGCGAAGCGAAGGTTGATCCATCGCCGCTCGCACTTGGCACTTGAGTAATCCCGCCTGCCGCTTCGACTTGTGGGTCTTTCACCACTTCCGCGAGAGTTTGGACCGGGGCCCATGCGATGGCTTCGGCATCCAAGCGCTCCGCAAGTTCCGCCTTTGTGTACTTTCCGAATTCAGCATCCATCAGCGTGACGAGTTCATGCGCGTGCTGGCGCCGCGACTTGCCGCTGGTAAACCGCTCATCTTCAATAAGGTCTGCGCGGCCCATGACCCGGCAAAGAGGCGCCCAATCGACATTACCTTGGCGAGAGACGATGCAAATCCAACTGTCATCTTTGGTCTTAAAGAAGTTCATCAAAGGCTGGATCTGTTCGTGCCGGGATTTGGTCGACCCAATTCGTCCAAAAAATAACTGGATGGCGAAATCGGAGCCCAATGCAAACAATGCCGCGCGCAGAAGTGACGCTTCCACCAATTGACCTTCGCCGGTACGTTGAGCTTTCACCAGTGCCGCGCAAATCCCCGCCGCCGCTGCCATGCTCGTCGTATGGTCGCCAAATGCAGTACGAAGCGCGAATGGGTCCTGCCCCTTAGGCACGGTCAATTGACCGACGCCCGCGCGTGACCAAAAAGACGCGATATCAAATCCAGGCTTATCAGCATCAGGACCTTCCAATCCGTAGCCAGTGAGCGTGCAATAAACGAGCTTTGGATTGATCGCGTGCAAACTCGCAAAATCGAGGCCGGATCGAGACAAGCCGCCTGGGCGAACATTGGTCAAAAATACATCGGCATCGGCTGCGAGTGCGCGCAAGATCTTCTGACCGTCTTCGGTGCGCGTATCGAGCACGATCGATTTTTTGCCACGATTATCGAAATCAAACACCGGATTGTCCTGAATATCAGTGCCAATCGTGCTGAAGAAATTGCGGATCGGGTCGCCGCCGGGGGGCTCGATCTTAATCACATCAGCGCCCCAGTCACTCAGGATTCCGCCAGCGCCAGGCGCCGCCATATAGGTGGCGTGCTCGATTACTTTAATCCCGTCTAACATTGCGTATCCTATCTTCGTGAAACCGTTCGCATTCGCGGTTTGGTAAACCAGGTGTTAACCCACGCCATTCATTTATTCATAATTATAAATCGGTGACAGGGATACCGCCGCGATATGACTGTACAAACCATGCGCCCCGAGCTCAGCGAGCACGATATCATTCGCTTGATGAAAGGCGAGTCATCGGAAGAGCGCGCGACGGTCGCGCATCGTCTGTGTCGGCGGATTGCGACCGATGTGCTCAGCGATGACGAGCGCACCTTTGCCGATGAGATCATCCAGATCCTCGCCAAAGACACGGCCGAGCTGGTGCGCCGGACCCTGTCTGTGACGTTGCGCAACTCCCCGCGCTTGCCGCACGAAGTTGCGGTCCAGCTCGCGCAAGATGTTGAATCCGTCGCTATTCCTTTGTTGGAGAACTCTCCGGTTTTCTCCGACGAGGATTTGATCGAACTGGTGTTGTCGGTCACGGCAGCAAAACAAGCTGCGATTGCTGGACGTGCAACGGTTTCCGGGGCGCTGTCGGAGGTCATTGCTGAGCATGCGGGTGAAACGGCGGTCGAAACCCTCGCAGGCAATACGGGCGCGGAACTGACGGATCGCGCATTTGAGCATTCGATCGAACGCTTTCCGGCCAATCAGGACATGCATGAAAGCTTGGTTCAGCGCGATCATATCCCGGTCCACATCGCCGAAAAAATGGTCTCTCTCGTATCAGGGCAGGTGTTTGATTTATTGATCAATCGCCATGAACTACCCGCACAAATGGCGATCGATCTTGCCGCAGGTGCCCGCGAACGCGCCACGATTGATCTGGTTGAGCAAGCTGGTCGAACAAACGATTTGGCGCGGTTCGTGTCGCAGTTAAACCTGAATGGGCGATTGACCCATTCCCTTATCATGCGCGCGCTGTGTGTCGGGCATATGCCATTTGTCGAACATGCGTTGGCGGAACTGTCCGGCGTTCCGCATGCCCGTGCGTGGTTGATGATTCACGATGCAGGGCCGCTCGGGCTGCAAGCGATTTTCGACCGGGCTGGGCTGCATCGCAAATTGCTCCCGGCATTCCGGGCGGCCGTGAACGTCTTCCACGAATTGGAACTTGATGGCGAGCGCAATGATAAAGCCCGCTTCCGCATGCGCATGATTGAGCGCGTGCTGACGCAATTCCAGGCAATTCCAAAGGATGATTTGGACTATTTGCTCGAAAAGCTAGATGCCTATGCCGAGCAAGCCAAACAGCGCGAAGAGACAGCCGCTTAAGCGTCCGCTTTCATACGAAATCCATACTCGACGCCAAGTTCGTTCAAGTAATATGTATCGCGCCAGTTTGCATTCTCGGCGATGACCAGCATGCCTGCATAGGCCGCGGTTTCTATCCGGTCCTGCAGGTCCTGATTGGCATCAATCTTTCGTGCGTCGACGCGGATACTATCGAGCAGAAGTCTCATTTGATGGTCGAGCGGGCATTGCCAAGAGCGCGTCGCGTTCAACGAGACTCGAAACCCACATTTGCGCAAAGCTTCGATATGGCTTTGTGCACTCCGGGCCGCCGGCAGAGACAATGCGGCGTCTTGGATCTCTAGGCAGATTTCCTGCGGACACAGACGTGTCCGAGCAATCGCTGCATCGCATGCCATTGCGGTATCTGGGTGAACCAGGGCCACCAGAGGAAGTTCCACGATAACCGGGCGCTCTGTCGTCCGGTTGTGAGCGTCATGCGCCACGGCTTCAACATGCTCTGCCATCCATTGAGCAGGGGAGACGGCCTCGCTGCATTCTGCAGCGAGCGCCGTCCGGCCAAAGACCGCACGCTCTTCGAAGCGCTTTTCGGTTTCGGCGAACAAAAGCACAGCGTCACCCGTTTCCAGGTGCATGACAGGCAAGAGCCGGTTGCGGGCGTGAGACGCTGTTTGGGCGTCAAAAGAGTGATGTGATGACTCGCGCATTCTGCTTCCGTGACGTTGCGACATGCGCCTTACTTACGGAAACATAGTTGAAATCACGCGCACGAACGCGTGTGGATTTCTTGGAAATTTGATCGAACTTGTTTGGAGTGCCGATGTCTGAGCCCACTGAACCGCGCCTGTCTGCAACCATTCTTCTGCTGCGCGATGCTCCCGACCTCCAGGTCTTGATGGTAAAACGTCACTATGAGATCGACTTTGCCTCCGGTGCCCTGGTGTTTCCAGGAGGCAAGGCGAACGAAGAGGACTTCGATCCGGCCTGGGAAGATTTGAGCGATGGCGACTATCACGGTTCTGAACAAGCGGCGCGCATTTCTGCTATTCGGGAAGCATTTGAGGAAGCAGGAATATTGCTCGCGCGATCAAGATCTGCCCGAAGGGGCGATGGCGCGTTGGTTGGCCAAGACATCGCCACGGCCCTCGCACCAATGCGTGGCCCCATCGACCGGCGGGAAGTTAGCTTCCTCGAGCTTATTAAAGAGAATGATCTCGTTCTGGCGCTCGATGCTCTGGTGCACTTCGGGCACTGGATCACACCAACCATGATGCCGAAGCGGTTCGATACGCACTTTTATCTCGCCGCGACGCCATCTGATCAGGTGGCGGAGCAGGATGGTCGAGAAACCACCGAGGCGGTATGGCTCGGCCCGCAAGAAGCGCTCGACATGGAAGCTGCGGGTACGGCGACGATTATTTTCCCGACTCGGATGAACCTTGGCAAACTCGCCGAGACCAAAACGGTCCCGGCCGCATTGCAGCGGTTTGCGAGCGAACCCGTCATCACAGTTTTGCCGGTCATCGGTGAAGACGATGCAGGTGACCCTTGCCTGCACATCCCAAAAGAAGCGGGTTACATCCAGGCGACTGAACCGCTTCAACGCGTCGCAAATGTCGCGAAAAGCAAATGACTGAGACATTTGGAGAGTGCGTCGAGCTTCGCTCTGACGGCGCGATTGCAATCGTTACGCTCGACCGGGGCGACGGTCGCAACGCGCTTTCGCTGAAAGCGATGCAGGCTCTAACGGATGCCGCGATTGAACTCAGTCGGGACACATCCCACCATGTGATCATTCTCAACAGTAAGGGCGCCTTCACAGCTGGGGCGGACTTAAAGGACCCAGACCGGGCGGCGATCGCGCAAGAGACCCGGCTTGCCCAAAGACAATCGCTCAAGCTTGGCCCTGATATGTGCGCGGCCTGGGAAGCGCTCGAGCAAATCACCATCGCGGCGATTGAGTCTTATTGTATCGGCGGCGGCGTTGCGCTGGCTGTTGCGTGTGATCACCGCATTGCGGGCCGCGACGCTCATTTTAGGCTGCCGGAAATTCCACTCGGTATGAATATGAGTTGGCAAACCAATCCGCGCACGGCTGCGTTGATCGGTCCATCGCGCGCCAAACAGTTCACCATCCTCGGAGAGCGACTGCCTGCGCCAAAAGCGCTCGAGTGGGGGCTGATCGATGAAATGGCTGAGCGGGGCGATGCACTCAAAGCAGCCCGCGCCTTGGCAGATCGCTACGCCAAGGTTCCGCCCATTGCGCTGCGAATGACGAAGCAGGCCATCAACATCGCTACAAATCCGCTCGGTCACGCGACAAGTTTTATGGACCGCGATCAGTTCGCCTATGCGTCCACGACGAGCGATCAGCGCGAGGCGATCCAGGCGTTTCTTGAAAAGCGCGAGCCAGACTTCAAAGGCGATTAACGCGACCGCGTATCAGCCAAGCGCGGATTATAGGTAGAGTTCTCGTACACAGTTTTCAGAACGAGTATCGAGTTCAAAGGTGACGGGCGTTGGAGACGTTCGAGCCCCATTACGCGTTGCGATTTTATGCGCTCGTGCGAACGCTGCTTTTGCGACGTCCACGGGTCCAATCTGATGGCCCACGTGTGGCTTTAGCGGCGCCGCCTTGCGGAGCAATTTATTCGTATAGATCGCGTTGGCGTGGACAAAACTTCTAAGCGTTTGATACTCACACGACAAAGACACATTCATGCAGTTTGCGTTCTGGACGCGGTGCGGCATGAATTGCGGCCAGGTCAGCCCCATCCCTGGCGCGAGATCGTAAACAGCCGCGTCGTCATCATAAGACTTGCGGTAAGGCAGGTCTTCTTCTCGTGTCATGTGAACGATGTCTTCAATGAATGTCGATGGCGCGACATCTTCGCTTCTTGGGTAGAGCCATAAACGTTTCTGCCCGCGCATTTGGAACAGGGCGACCATCGGAATGTCGAGATGATAATGGACTTTGACGTTTGGTGAGGAAATCAGGACGGACAGATCACGTTGGCGAATTTTGCGGCTCGACGCGTCTTCGAGGCTTCCGTAAATCGCATCTGCAACGGGTTTCAGCTCGGGCACGTCGAGATTGGCGCGGCGAAGGTTTAGCCAGATATGACCGCGTTTGACCGCTTCGATGATCTCAGTTCCACGAAGGTGCGGCGCGCGACCCCGCAAGGACGAATTCAAACCTTCCCGTTCACTGCCGAACGTCCAGATATCTAGGTTCTCGCGTGGATAGACATCAAGAATATGGGCGAGGCCGCCGTCCAGGAAGAGATGACTGTTTGAAACATCATGGCGCGCTAATAAGACCTCAGATCCAAAACCTGTGTTAGAATGGTCAGGCCAATCGACAAGCATCACTTTTCCTCATTCAAGAACGTCTGGATTGGCTGAATCTGTGCAATTATGAGACCAAATGAAGTCGCTTTACACGAAGCTTTTCCGCGTCCGCTGACCTTAGCTTCTGAGCCAAATGGCATCCTCGAAGCGGCGATATAGAAGCATTTAGCTCTAAACCGCTTCCGCTTTGATCATGATGTAGGCAATAGTGCGAATTCACGAGAGTTGAGCTTGACTAAACTCAGAGATTATAATTTTTGGGAACAACTGCGTTGATCTGTATAAAATGAGAGGCGCAGTACAATGACGGTAAGAGAATATCCTAACGTCCCAACATTCTTAAAATCGAGCACAGTTCTAGCCTGTGGGCTCATGTGTTTAGGCCCCTGGGCGGTCGCACAAGAAGAGG
>JBCBQS010000091.1:0-10656 GCA_039820085.1 Pseudomonadota bacterium | reverse complement strand
CGTCTTGGAAAGCAGGCTCTTGCGCTTGACGCTAGGACTTGTCACACCTGTCCCTATGCTTCGCGTCGTGATTTTGATTTGTGCAGTGTTTTCTTGGGCTTTGCTTGTTGGACCGGCTCAAGCGCAATCATCAGAGCGCTACAGTCGCGCAAAACTGCACAAAGACCTGTTCGCAAGTTATGAGTATCTGACGTCCGGCGAGGTCGACATTTACGTCATTGATTCTTCTGCCCAGTTTGCAGGCCTGATGGGACGAGAAGATCTCTTGTCCGAGATTTACGCGTTCTGGTTGGGCAGCGGGTGCACCGACATCTCGGAGGCACCGCCGCTCGAAACATTGCTTGAAGCCGCTGACGACACGCAGATCGTGATCCTCAATGAAGCGCATATGATGCCATTGCATCGCGCCGATCCCATCGGCTTGATCGCGGCGCTCGTGGAACGAGGCTTTACCCATTACGCTTATGAGAGCTTTTCGGACTCGATCATGACCCGCGAGGGCGAGATCCTGACTGAGGATGTGTATTACTCAAATGATCCGATCCAAGGCCGCCTACTCACTTTTCTGAAAGACGCTGGAGTGAAGCTCGTTGCGTATGAAGGATCCGGTCCGGATGGACGCGAAGCCGCACAGGCGCAGGCTCTGGTTGAGCGCGTCTTCACAGAGGATGAAGCGGCTCGCCTAATTGTCGTTGCAGGCTGGGCCCATGCCTATGAGCATATCGAAGGGTTTGCAGGTCAAATGATGGCGAGCCGTTTGAAGGATTTGAGCGGCGTGGATCCGGTGACGATTCAACAGACCGGATGTAGCCTTTCTAGAGGTGCCTCAACAGCTTTGGTAGGCGGTTATGAGACCAATCGGGGTATGTCGGACGGTGGTGCGACAGACTTCCTTCTGGCGCATCCCGCTTTGACGTTCACGAATCACAGGCCGAATTGGCGCCGAGTCGTCGGGGATCTGGACGTCCAAATTCCAGATGCCCTAAAGTTGGAAACTGAACCCGTTTTAATCGAAGCGCGTATCCCGGGCGGATCGCCTGAAGCGATTGCAATTGATCGCGTGATGCGCGCGCCTGGGGAAACGCTTCCTTTGCTGCTCCCGCCAGGAACTTACGAAGTGTTCGGATGGACTAAATCGGGCCCGGTTGAGACCGACCCGATCTTAATCACAGTGCCCTGAGACACGAGCGCTTTATGCAAGTTTGCAGATACAGATTTTGTGACCGTCAGGGTCGCGGAAATAGGCTCCATAAAAGGTTGGCATCCGCTGTCCGGGTTCGCCTTCGGATGGTGCGCCGAGCTCCATTGCCTTGGCATAGACGCGGTCGACTGTTTCTGTGTCGGGCGCTGCAATCGCTGGCATAACGCCATTCCCGCTAGTCGCCGCGGCTTCATCGTATGGTCCGCCAATCGCGATCATGGCCTGCCCGGGCGCTGAGCCATAGAAATACAAACGACCATTATCAAATAGGCGCCGTCCGCCCATTTCAGCCAATACCGTGTCGTAAAAGTCCAATGCTCTTTGCGTGTCATTTGTCCCAAGCGTCACATAAGCCAGCATCGTCGTCTCCATTATGAATATTCGCAGGCTAAGCATCACGCTCCCGTGCTGCTGACAAGAGATTACGCAGCGTCTACGCTTGACGTTTACGTCAGCGGATGGTGGAAGGCGCTCGCACTCGCAAAATGCGTAAAAGGTTTAGGAGACACACTTATGTCTATTCGATTTGATGATCGTGTTGCCATTGTTACAGGCGCTGGCGGCGGTCTTGGAAAGCAGCACGCGCTAGAACTCGCCCGCCGCGGCGCAAAAGTCGTCATCAATGACCTCGGTGGGTCTATGGATGGCACCGGTGGCAACTCTGAAGCCGCAGAAGCCGTTGTCGCAGAGATCAAAGCCATGGGCGGCGAAGCGATCGCGAACGGGTCTTCTGTTTCGGATGATGCCGGTGTTCAGAAGATGATCGATGATACGATGTCTGCCTTTGGCCGGATCGATATTATTATCGCCAATGCTGGCATTTTGCGCGATAAATCGTTTGCCAAAATGACCACTGAAGACATCAATCTGGTCCTTGATGTCCACTTGCGCGGGACGTTCAAGCCTGTCCACGCGGCATGGAACATCATGAAGGAACAGAATTATGGTCGGATCGTTGTAACCACATCTTCGACCGGTCTCTACGGCAATTTCGGCCAAGCCAATTATGGCGCTGGCAAGCTCGGCGTCGTCGGATTGATGAATACGCTGAAAATTGAGGGCGCGAAAAACGACATTAAAATCAACGCAGTTTGTCCGATTGCGGCAACGCGGATGACTGAAGGCCTGATGCCGCAGGCCATGCTCGACAACTTGAAGCCCGAATATGTGACACCAGGCGTTATGAACTTGGTCAAAGAAGACGCCCCGACTGGAGTGATTTTATCTGCTGGAGCCGGTGCGTTTTCAATGGCGCAAATCGTCGAAACCAATGGTGCTTTTGTTGGTCAAGGCGACGCGCTCACCGCAGAGGCGGTGGCTGCAAAATGGGATGAAATCACTGATACCAGCACCCAAACGCATTTCGATTCGGGCGCTGGCCATGGCGCGAATATCTTCGCTCGCTTGCAAGAAGCCGCTGCGAAGGCCTAAACACGCGGCACGTCGAAATAAAATCTCAGAAACCGGCGACGGCCTATAGCCTCGCCGGTTTTTCTTTTCTAAGTTGATCGTGAGTAAGGGTCTGAAGGGATGCGGCGATGCGTGTGCTTATCTTATCAGCTTGTGTGGGATTGCTAGCAGCCTGTTCGGGAGACGATACCAAAACGGCTGATCCGGCTCCAGTATCTGAAACCGTCGAAACAGCCTTGCCGGAACCTGAGGCGCCTGCGCTTAACCCAACCGGTGAAACATGCGGCGGAATTGCCGCGCTTATGTGCCCTGAAGGCTATTATTGCCAGCAAGAGGTTGGGCAATGCCTCGAAGTTATGGACGGTGCAGGAACCTGCCAACCGATCGCCGAGATCTGCACGCGCGAATACATGCCTGTCTGCGGCTGTGATGGCCAAACTTATGGTAACGCCTGTGAAGCGGCGGCCGCGGGTGTCAGCGTCGCCATTGAAGGCGAATGCGCGAGCCCCGATACTGACTAAGTCATAGCGTCAGCGCCGAGTTCTCAGAGAGCACAGCGACTCGATCGGGCATGTGCTCGTCTATCACTTGCTTGGTTTTACTCACCGTTCGTAGGATTTGAGGTCCTGATTTTGTTTCGATTGGTGTGACCAGAAGACCATCCTTGTCTAATTGTTCAATCAACACAGCCGGAATGGTTTTGACGGCACCTGTCAGCAATATCCGATCATATGGTCCGTGTTGCGGAAGGCCGACCAAGCCATTGCCATGACGGATCGTCACATTTTCGACGCCAAGCGCTTCGAGGCGCTCTCGCGATTGTTCGACCAAGCGTTCATAGCGCTCAACGCCATAAACGTGCCGTGATATTTGGCTGAGCAACGCGGCGGCATAGCCACTGCCAGAGCCGATCAGTAAAACCCGCGTGTCTTTTCCCGGCTCAATCTGTAAGGCGCGCAAGAGCTTCGCCGTTACAACCGGGCGCGAAATACTTTGGCCACAGGGAATCGGTAGTGCGCTATCTTCGGCAGCAATCTCTTTGAGACTGTCCGTTACAAAAGCCGCTCGATCAACGGTCTCTAAGGCTGTGAGAACGCCATCATCAGTGATCCCCTGTCGTCGGAGCGACAAGACCAAGCGCGCAGCACGCATAGGGTCCGGAATCAGGTCTGCCATGTGTCTCGCATCTCAGCGAGAAATGTCTCATGCGTCAAATCCACATGTAAGGGGGATACAGAAATGTAACCATCATAGATGGCGCGCAGATCTGTCCCCTCATTCGGATTTGAGAGCTTCCCGCGATAACCAATCCAGTAATAAGCGTTCCCGCGCAGGTCTTCTCGCGCTTCGGTGCGGATGATGCGCTCATCGCGGAGGCCTTGGCTGGTGAATCGCACGCCTTGGACATCATCTGGCGCCCGGTCCGGGAAATTGATGTTAATCACCAAATCGTTGGGCCAGCCTTTTTCAATGATCGGGCGTAAAACCTTCGCGCCCCACGCGGTGGGCGTTTCCCACGGGCAGGATTGCGGGTTTTGAAAGCCGCGAGACTGGCTTAGAGCGATGCTCGGAACACCATGCTGCATGCCGAAAAGCGCCGCGGCGATCGTGCCAGAAAACGTCGTGTCTTCGGCGATGTTCTGTCCCGCATTCACACCGGAGAGAATGAGATCAGGGCGTTCTGGCATCAGCTCATCTAAGGCTAAAAGCACGCAATCGCTCGGTGTGCCGTTGACCGCAAAGCGCTGTGGCTCGAGTTCTCGAACACGAACAAACTCCGTCAAAGAGATGGCCCGGCCTTTCCCAGATTGCTCAAGTTCGGGGGCGACGATCCAGATGTCGTCGCTCAGCTCGCGTGCGATGTGTTCCAGCACGTCCAAACCGGGTGCATTGATGCCGTCATCATTGGTGAGCAGGAGTCTCATTCTGGTGTCCCCTTGATCGACAAAGCGATATAAATCAGTCCGCTAATCGTTGCGCCATAAACGGTGACCGTCTCAATTGGCGGCGTGAAGCTATAGAGCGTATGATCCGACAGTAGAAAATGTACGATTGCATGAAGAATGACCGCGCCGGAGAAGACCAAGCCAGCGATATGTCGCCAGGACGCATGAAACAGCGCCCAGAACAGACCGACATAGAGCGGGATATGGAGCCACAGAAAAGCTGTGCGCGCCGTTTCATCAGGAAATCCACTCAAAATCGGTAACAGACGCCATTCGGCGTGCGTCATCGCATCCATTTCGTGCACGGCGACCAAGGATAGGCTCAGCACTAAGCTCAGATTGAGCAAAGTCTTCACGCAATAACCTCTAGTCCGCCCATGTAAGGTCGGATGACGTCTGGAACGGTGATCGATCCATCTTCGTTCTGATAGTTCTCGAGCACGGCGACCAGTGTCCGCCCTACGGCAAGGCCTGACCCGTTCAAAGTATGGACGAATTCAGGTTTGGGCTTCGGCGTGTCTTCGCTCGGCGCAGGGCGCCATCGGGCATTCATTCTGCGGGCTTGGAAGTCCCCGCAATAAGAGCAAGAGCTGATCTCGCGATACATGTTTTGGCTCGGCAGCCAAACCTCGAGGTCAAAGGTCTTGCGCGCGCCAAAGCCCATATCGCCCGTGCAGAGCAGCATGCGACGGTAAGGCAGGCCCAAAGCTTTGAGGATCCCTTCAGCGCACATGGTCATGCGCTCCAACTCGGCGAGCCCCTCGGCTTCATCGCGGACGATTGAGACCATTTCGACTTTGTTGAACTGGTGCAGACGGATCATGCCTTTCGTGTCACGACCCGCACTGCCCGCTTCTGAGCGGAAGCATGGAGTGTGCCCGGTCATGCGAATAGGGAGCTGATCGGTGCTTAGGATTTGCTCGCGCACAAGGTTGGTGAGCGAAATCTCTGAAGTTGCAATCAGCCAATGACCATTGGTGGTTTGAAAGGACTCTTCGCCAAATTTGGGCAGTTGGCCGGTGCCAACCATTGCTTCTGGGCGAACCAAAAGAGGTGGATTAATCTCTTCGTATCCGTTTTCACCCGTCTGCTGGTCCAACATAAATGTCGCCAAGGCCCGCTCAAGCCGCGCCATTTTCCCGCGCAAGGCCACAAACCGAGCTCCACTCATCGCTGCGGCAGCTTCAAAATCCATCAGCGGCTGACCGATCGCATTTTTCAGCCCAGCGCCCAGATCGGCGTGATCCTGGACACGATTACGCCCCTTCAACCGCGCATTTGGCTCGCCCCATTTGTGCTGTTCGATATTGCCATCTTCGTCTTCACCTTCGGGCACGTCCGGCATTGGGATGTTCGGCGTGCCATAGAGCAGCTTGTCGAGTTCTTCGCGTGCGGCCGCTTCCTGTTCGCCGGCGGCTTCGATGACGTCCTTGGCTTCGGCCACTTCGGCGCGCAGCTGTTCGAACAGCGCATCGTCGCCGCTGGCTTTGGCTTGCCCGATTTGCTTTGATTTTGCATTCCGCGCAAATTCTGCCTCTTGCTTGTCCGAGACAGCTTTGCGCACAGCGGCGTCGTGATCCAACATATGGGAAACAACTTCGCCAAGGCCTTTTTGCTTGCGTTCAAACGCGGCGCGAAAGGCGTCGGGATTGTCTCGGATCGCTCGGATGTCGAACATGGCGCGTGTCTCTCAAATGAACGCTGACGCTGGTAAGGCGCTCAGCGGGATTCGTCCACTGGCATTGCTCAGGAAACCACAATCGGCCAGATCCTTCGACTTCGCTCAGTATGAGTCGCCAGCTTTGCTTAGGATCCGTTCTTGATCCCGATCATCCCGGACGTGATCCAAGATCTTCCTCAGTGTTTCCCGGGCTCGCCGCACCAGATCCCCGCCCGCACGGGGATGAGCGAAGTCTTAGGTCTCTTTGATCTGCGGAGCGAGGCGAATGCTAAGCTCTCGAAGCTGTTCGTCTGAAACCGGGCTTGGCGCCTGCATCATCAGATCGCGCGCCTGCTGGTTGATCGGGAACAGCGTGACATCGCGGATATTCTCAGCGTCCGCGAGCAACATCACCATGCGATCCACGCCGGGCGCAATCCCACCATGCGGCGGTGCGCCATAGCGGAAGGCGTTCAGCATGCCGCCAAACTCAGCCTCGACGACCTCCGGGCCATACCCGGCCTTCTCAAACGCTTTGAGCATGATCTCAGGCCGGTGGTTCCGGATCGCACCAGAGGAGAGCTCGATCCCGTTACAGACAATGTCGTACTGGAACGCGTTAATCGCCAAAAGCTCGTCATCCGTGGTCGCCGCTTCGAGGGCATCCAGACCGCCTTGCGGCATCGAGAACGGGTTATGGCTGAAATCGACTTTCTTGTTGTCTTCGTCCCACTCATACATTGGGAAATCGATGATCCAACAGAAGCGGAAGACGCCTTGCTCGACCAGATCGAGCTCTTCACCGACTTTCAAGCGCGCGGCGCCCGCGAGTTTATAAGCATCACCCGCCTTGCCAGCAGAGAAGAAGATCCCGTCACCATCGCTGAGGCCGGTCTGCTCTAAAAAGGCTTTGAGGTGGTCGGCGTCAAAATTCTTTAGAACAGGGTCTTGGCTCGTCACTGTGCCGTCTTCGCCAGCCCGCAAACGCGCATAGCCAAGACCGGGTGCCTGCATCTCTTTTTTCGCCCACTTGTCCATATCATCGAAGAATTTCCGCGATTGGGTTTCTGTGGCTTTCGGCGCCGGCACGGCAATGACCTTTCCGCCACCTTTGATGATCTTGGCAAAGATTGAGAAGCCGGTCTTGCTGTCATCCTCGAAGAATGAGGTCACATCGACGAGTTCGATTGGGTTGCGCAGGTCCGGTTTGTCGGACCCATACTTCGCCATCGCCTCAGCGTAAGGAATGCGAGGGAATGGGCCTTCCGGTAGTTTACGACCCTTCCCTTTCCAATCGGCAAACTCCTCAAACACGCCGTGCATCACCGGTTCGATCGCTTGGAAGACGTCTTCCTGGGTGACAAAGCTCATCTCGATGTCGAGTTGATAGAACTCACCCGGTGAGCGGTCCGCGCGGGCATCTTCATCGCGGAAACAGGCAGCGATTTGGAAGTAGCGGTCGAACCCAGAGACCATTAGCAGCTGCTTAAATTGCTGCGGCGCCTGCGGCAGGGCATAGAATTCGCCAGGATGGAGGCGAGATGGCACCAAGAAGTCGCGCGCGCCTTCTGGTGAAGACGCGGTCAGGATTGGCGTTTGATACTCGGTAAAGCCTTGCTCGACCATGCGCCGGCGAATGGATGCGATCACCTCTGCTCGCAAAATCATGTTCGCGTGCAGGGTTTCACGGCGTAAATCGAGATAACGATGCTTCAGGCGAATATCTTCTGGATAATCGGGCTCGCCAAAGACGGGCAAAGGCAATTCAGACGCTTCGGATTGAACGGTCGCCTCTTTAACACGGATTTCCACTTCACCGGTCGCGAGGTTTGGGTTCACCAGGTCTGCGTCACGGGCCATGACTTCGCCTTCAATAGTGATGACGCTTTCGGTCCGAAGCCGTTCAACTTTGGCAAATGCTGGGAAATCCGGATCAAAGACGCATTGCGTCAGGCCGTAATGGTCCCGCAAGTCAATAAACATAACGCCGCCATGATCACGCCGGCGGTGAAGCCAACCCGAAAGTTTGACACTTGTCCCGACATGGGACCTGCGAAGTTCGCCGCAGGTATGGCTGCGATAGGCATGCATGATGCACTCCGTTTGGTAGGAGAAATTGAAGGCGGCTTTAGGCGTCGGACAGACATGAAAGTCAAGGGGCGCGATCATCTGTCGGTCTGTTTGAATAGATTAACCGGTTTTTCAGGCCTCTGATTCTATTTTCAGGCATGTCGACTCACTCTGCCCAAACCGCTCAAGATCACGAGCCAGATCGCCAACTGCGGTCCCGCGCTGAAGGGATTGTCGTTGAATGCGACGGCACCGAAGCAAAGATTGCTACGCTTGCTGGGAATTCTGAAAATGGCGATGATTATTGGGCTGTTGGTCAGCTCATCTCGATCCAAGTTGGACGCCACCGCGTCGTCGGTCTGTTGCACAAGGTCGAAAATGACGAAGATAGCTGGGATCCTGACGCTCAGAACCCGATTACATTGCATGTCGAACTGTCGGGCGAAGTTCGTCCAGATGATGTTCGCGGGTTCGTGTTTTCTAGCGGGATCACGCACTATCCGTATATTGGCGCCGTCGCGCATCGTATTCGCAAACAAGATTTGGTGACGATCTATAAAACCAGCGATAAATCCGCGGTGGCGATCGGTAATCTCAGCCAGTCGCCGGATATTCCGGCTTTGATTTCGATTGACTCATTGCTCTCTCGTCACTTTGCCGTGGTTGGGACGACCGGTACGGGTAAGTCGACCGCTGTGACGTTGATCTTGCACTTGATTGCCAAACACAAAGAGAACCAACGCATTCTCATTCTTGATCCTCACAATGAATATACCAGCGCGTTTGGGTCAAAAGCGAACACGATCACCGCTGAATCTCTCGATTTGCCGTTTTGGCTGCTCAATCTTGAAGAGTTCCAACAGGTTGTGTTTCGTGGTCGAGAGGGGTCTGAAGAAGAGCTGGACGCGCTCCGAGAGTTCATTCCAAAGGCGAAATCACTGTATCGCTATGGCAGTCAAAAAGCGGTCCGACGTAAGTCTGGAGGCGGGTTCTCATTCACCGCCGATACGCCAGTGCCGTACCGTTTCGCTGACCTTTTGAAGCTTCTCGATGAAGAAATTGGATCGCTCGATGGCGCGATCCGTCGCCTGACACTGCGCCAGCTTAAATCGCGTCTCGAAAGCGTCGTGAACGACCCTCGATTTAAGTTCATGTTCGGCTCGCATGATGCGACCGACCGGATCGAAGATGTGCTGGGCAACATTTATCGAGTGCCGCTCGACGGACAACCAATCACCGTATTTCAAATGTCCGGTATCCCGTCTGAGGTCGTAAACTCTGTGGCGTCCGTTTTATGTCGCCTGGCATTTGATATTGCGCTTGCAAGCAACTCAAAAGTCAAAACGCTTGTCGTCTGTGAAGAGGCGCACCGATACATTCCAGCCGATGTGAACAGTGGCTTCGCGCCGACGCGTGCTTCGATTGCGCGGATCGCTAAAGAAGGCCGGAAATACGGGGTTTCATTGGCGATTATCACCCAGCGACCAAATGAGCTTGATCCAACCATCTTGTCTCAGTGCAACACTATATTCTCGCTGAGACTTGGTAATGATGAAGACCAGGACGTCATGCGTAAAGCGATTTCCAGCGGTTCTCGCTCGACACTTGCCTTCCTATCATCTCTCGCTGACCGTGAGTGTATCGCATTCGGTAGTGCGGTCTCCACGCCGATGCGGATGCGGTTCCGGACTCTCGCAGCAGCAGCCCGTCCATCGAGCCAGAACGTGTCTGACGGTATCGATGTGTTGGCAACTGCGCGGGCCAACCTTGCCGATATTGTCGACAGTATGCGCGGGGCTGCAGCCGATAGAGGCGAGTCTTACGACGATGATGAGTGGGTCGTTGATACCGCAGCCGTGTCAGAGGCCTATCCGGAACCAGAACGAATCGAGCTGCCGGGTGAAGTTGAGCTCAAGCGTCGTTCCTTGCTGCGACGGAAGTCGAGTTAATCCACCCGAATTTGCATAAACGGGCTCGCAATTCTAAACGGCTTCATTTAGGGGCTCACGCATGACTGCTGAGCGCCTTACGCCAATTTCCACGCAAGAAGAGCTGACGGAAGCCTGCGATTTGCTGGCGAAAGGCACTTTTTTATGTGTCGATACGGAATTCCATCGCGAGACCACCTATTGGCCTGAACTGTGTCTCATCCAAGCGTCATGTGAAGACTATGAAGTGATCATCGATCCGATGTCAGGTGACTTGGATCTCGCACCATTTCTCGAGCTTCTCGCGGATGAGAGCCGCCCCAAAGTCTTCCACGCTGCACGTCAGGACATAGAGATCTTCAATCGTCTCATGGGGCACCCCCCTCGTCCCATCTTTGACACGCAGGTCGCGGCGATGGCGCTTGGGATCGGTGACTCGGT
>JBCBQS010000090.1:10442-10673 GCA_039820085.1 Pseudomonadota bacterium | reverse complement strand
GGCACGGTAGCAGAGCGCGTAAAGCTCTGGTCATTCCTGAGACGATCGATGCAGCGGTTGCTACGAACACCATCTGGAAGAACCAGTCTGAACTGGCCGCATATCCTGTGTCGAGCGACTCTTCACCCATCCACGGAATACCGCCTGGGATGCCAACGATGCCACCGAGGGCTGTCGAGGCTGGATAGGCAATATTATAGCCGATCAGCCAGAACATAAGGCCGGCCACTG
>JBCBQS010000090.1:0-10432 GCA_039820085.1 Pseudomonadota bacterium | reverse complement strand
AGGACACGTTCTTCAGGGACTGCATGGATGCGTTTTTCGAACGCACCAAGCCTGATTCAAGGCAGAGGAAGCCCGCTGCCATAAACATTACGATCAAGCCACCAATCAAGAAGAGGTAGCTGCTATCGACATACGCACTAACGGCGCTTGCCTCCTGGGCGTGAGCACCGAGCCCCGCCGATCCCACAAGCGGAACCAACAGTGCCCCCCGCATTGCATATTTCATCCATGAACTCATTGCCCGATATCTCCCGCAGCTCTGGTTAATTGATGACCGCAAAAAAAGCCCGCACCTGAATTTCTGCCAGAACTAAACAAGCGTTCATCTGCACCGACCCGATGCATGACCAAATTTCGAGCAGGCTGCGACCCAAACGCCCGTTTGTCTGTCAGGCATGGACCAATTGCACATGAGCCCATACCTCTACGGCATGACAGACAAACTCTTCGACGTGGCAATTGTTGGTGCGGGGCCCACCGGGGCCAGTTTGGCGCTTGGTTTGGCGCAATCTGGTCTCGATGTCGCGGTCATAGATGCCCGTGATTTAAGCCAGCCCGCGCGTCCTGATGGACGAAACTTCGCAATTGTTACAGGCAGTTGGCGGCTTTTGCGCACGATTGGCGTCGCTGACGCGCTTCGCGACACGAGCCAGCCGCTGAACGGGTTAGAGGCCATCGATGGCGGGACGCATATGTTCGGCCAACCCTCCGTTCTGTTCTCAAAAGATGATTTAGAGAGCCCAGATCCGTATGAACCGCTCGGGCAAATGGTCATGGCAGAGCCGCTGCAAGCTGCCTTGGACGAGGCGATCACGCGAAATGAGCGCATATCGCATCACACGGCTCAACGGTTTGTTTCCGCCATGCCTGAACCGGGTCTCATTACTCTGAATTTGGAGTCCGGCGCTCAGATCAAGAGCCGTCTCCTGGTCGGCGCGGATGGCATGAACTCACCTGTTCGTCAGGCGGCGGGGATTGCTACGGAAGGGCGCGACTATGAAAAGTCGGTTTTCACGGCGAATGTAAAACTGTCGCGCCCGCATGACGGGATTGCGCGTCAATTGTTTACCCCAGAAGGACCATTCGCCACCCTGCCCCTGCTTGGCGATCGCGCCAATTTGGCCTGGTATATGAAACGCGGCGCCGCCGAAACGCTCGCCGCGCAGCCAATCCCTGACATTGAAAGCGAGCTGAATGCCCGCTTCGCCGACTTTTCTGGCGAAATGAAGATAGACGGCAAAGCTGGGTCCTATCCGCTGATCCTTCAGCTTGCGACCGAACTTGTCGCTGACCGAACGGCGCTGATCGGAGACGCGGCCCGGCGCGTCAACCCGCTTGCCGGACAAGGGCTCAATCAAGGCTTTCGCGATGTCGCAGCTTTGATCGAAATTACCCAGGAGACCCTGCGGGTCGGCGGTGAAATCGGTAGCCCACAAATGCTTGAAGCCTATAGTCAAACCAGACGGTTCGACGCCGCCAGCACGGCACTTGGATTAGATGCGATCGATCGCTTATTCTCAAATGACTCGATGCTGACCAAGCCGATTCGAACGATTGGCATGCTGGCCGCGTCGCGAATTTCGCCTTTGCGCCGAATGCTCGCCCGAAAAGCTAGCGCGACAGAAGATGCCGTAAGCGGTCCGATGGCGGACTGGTAGGCCCTTGTTCAAGCCAAAGCACGCCGGAATTATACAAGTATAAAAAGGCGTCGGTCGATTCTTGCGCCGCACGCCCGGCAAGTTCGCCTGCCATCCGGCGATTGGAAATGCGCTGTAAACACGCCAGCCCAACCAGAGGAATGCACGTCCACCAGGCGACGAAAAATGTGCAGATCACCCCGGCAAGCAACATCACATCAGAGGCGATATCGAGCAGCCAGATTCGATTGGCATAGTGCGATCCGAGCTTGCGCAACATGTCCTGACGGGCATGCAAATAGTCAGCATCCAGCGCCCATGTCTGGTCCGGGGTCGCGGCAATGCGAACCGTCGTTCCGACATCGTCGCGGTCGACGGCGAGTCTGGCTTGTGCTGACATTATTCTACGCTCCGTTGAGTGCAGAATACCCGTCAGGACTTAACGAATCCTATCTTAGACACGTGAACTCGCTTTAATGGAAAGCGCATGTAGCCCGCTCTCAAATTCTGGCTGCAAGACTGCCATGACCGCTCTTTGCATACCAACCCGGGTCAAACCTTCGAATTTCTCAGAGGAAATCTTGACCGTGTAGTGGGTCTCGCCCTCCGGCCGGGCCCCTGCATGGCCTGCATGTTTGTGGCTGTCATCGATCACTTCGAGCACGCTTGGATCGAATTCTTGTGTTAAAAGCTGATGAATACGCTGTGATCTGGTCATATGTTCTGGTCTCTTTAACCCGAAGCAACTATGTTACCCGGCTGATGGATGACGGATACGAATATCGCCCCAAGTTCACCGATATAAGGGTGAAGCCGCCGGCCGACGAGACTTCGCGTGCAAAAGCAGCGAAAACAAGGATTTGTGAGCACCCTGGGTGTGATCTCGCTGGCGAGTTCCCGGCGCCAAAGCAGTTTGGCGACGGCATGCACTATTTCTGCAAACGCCATGCGGCAGAATATAATCGCAACTTCAATTTCTTCGAAACGATGACCGAAGAGCAAATAAAAGCGTTCAACGAGAATGCGCGCTTCGGATTCAAGCAGACGTGGAAATTCGGCGCAGGTCCAATGGGCGGCGATAAAGCCGGTAAGGCCCACGATCCCAAAACGTGGAAAGGCTCTGAGTTTTTCGAAGACCGAGCTGCAGCCCGTGAGGCAAGACGGGCGAACCGGTCGGCAACGGGCCTTGCCAAACGCGCCCTGGAAGAACTTGATTTGGAAGCGACTGCTAAGCCCCCGGAGATTCGGGCGCGCTATGCTGAATATGTGCGCCGGTTCCACCCTGACTCCAATAGTGGGGACCGGTCATCCGAAGACAAGCTCGCGCGCGTCATCCGCGCCGGCAAAACATTGAAAGCCGCTGGCTTGATGAAGGACTGAGCCACGTCCTTGAAATGATGGAAAAATCAGCGCAATCTCACCTGATGGAGGACACACCGCAGCTTTCCTACGCGGCTTATTTTGACCATCCCTTGAAACGAGGAATGGTGCGAACGATTGAGCGTCTTTCCGGCCAACCCTATCTGCAAAGACTGTATGAGACCTATCGCGCCAGCCTAACCGATGAGCCCTTTTTTGCTGCCGCGATCAAGCTGCTCAATCTCGATGTCGTTTTCAGTTCTCAGCGCCTGGCGCAGATTCCGGCGACGGGACCGTTGGTCATTGTCGCCAATCATCCGTTCGGCGTCCTCGATGGATTGCTGATTTCCTGGCTCGTCTCGCTGCGCAGACAAGACTTTAAAGTCCTCACCAATGCGGTGCTAGATGGCGCGCCGGAAGCCCGCGAATGGCTGCTTCCGATCGATTTCGCCAACACGAAAGAGGCCCGCGCGACCAATATCAAAACGCGCGCCGAGAGCCTGGAACGGCTCAAAAATGGCGAGTGCATTATTGTGTTCCCGGCCGGCGGTGTGTCGACTTCACCGACCCCGTTCAGCCGCAGAGCCGTTGATGACACATGGAAACCGTTTACCGCGAAACTGATCAGCCACAGCGAAGCCAGCGTGACACCGATCTTCTTTGAAGGCCAAAATTCGCGCCTGTTTCAGTGGGCGAGCCACATGTCGATCGAACTGCGGCTGGCATTGATCTTTCGCGAAGTGAAACGCCGGGTGGGCACCGCCATTCCTGTCCATATCGGCGAGACGATCACTCAAGACGTGCTGGCAAGTGCCGGAAAGCGGCAGGAATTAATGAATTTTCTACGCGAGCAGACCTACGGGATGGCTCCGTTCAAACAGCAAGCCTCATTGGCGCGCGCTCACAAACGATTTGAGGCCTCAAAGCCAAGCATATTCCACTAATCACGGGATATAGACGGTATAGACCACGTCCGCTGCGACATCGAATGTGCCATCACTCAGATCAATGTTCCCGGTATTCCATCTATAATCGAGGTCAAACCGGACGGATTGATCGGCGATGGAGCCCGCAGACGCCGCCGTCTTGCGATTGCCGCGAAAGATATCCCGCCCAGCTGTGAGCGTGGACAGGCGGCGATAGCCCCCCCACTGAACGCCAGACCGATCAGTGTTGCCGGTGTGTGGAAGCTGCGCCGCGCTGCCAAAGGATAGACCGCCATCTGTGCCCGTCCGCGTCAGTCGCATGCGCAGGCGGATCAAGTTGAGATCGGCTGGGTCACCAACGGATGACGAGACGACATCGATGTTAAACGGAGTGTTTGACGCGACATAGAAACTGCTCAGAATATCGCTGCGAATGGTGCGAACATCTGTGTTCGCACGCAAGCCAAATGGGTTCAGCACATCATCAGACGAGGTAAATCGGTCGCCCTGGCGTGTGGTCTGGTTCGGACCGCCTTGAACTCTTTGAACGCGCAAGGTCGCCCCGGCTCCATCCGGAAAGGACTCGTCTAATGGGTCTAATGATCCGGTCACAACCGTGTGGACGTCAGACGAAATCAGATCGGTGTTGCTGCCATTTTGGCCAATCACAAAATCAGAAACAATCGGCGCGGTTTGGCCGGCATCCGCGGCCCAAACGATTGCAACACCGTCGACTTTGAAGTGTGGACGATCAATGGTGCCACTCGCAGATGGCGCTGCAACGCACACACCGAATGCTAAACACGCCGTCCCCATGCGTACCCACGCTGGACACTCTATCTGCTTTTTCGCCCTCATAGCGGCTTTGGTATCAAAACTCCGTTCGAATACGGATAAATCAATCGATCGAATTTTATCGAATTAACCATGCCGATAAGTCCAGTCAGGGCCTTGCTTTTTCGGCTCAATCGCGGTCATTGGCGCGGGTCCAATCGAGACGGAGTTTACGGCATGGCTGGTGTGGTGGTTGTCGGCGCCCAATGGGGCGACGAGGGCAAAGGAAAGATTGTCGACTGGCTCTCACATCGCGCAGATGTTGTGGCCCGCTTCCAAGGGGGGCACAATGCTGGACATACGCTTGTTATCGACGGCACGACCTACAAACTCAACCTGCTCCCGTCAGGCGTTGTGCGGGGCGGCAAACTCTCAGTGATCGGCAATGGCGTCGTGGTCGACCCATGGCAACTCCTGTCTGAACTTGAGAATATGGAACACGGCGGCGTTAAGCTAACGCCCGACGATTTATTGCTCGCCGAAACCGCCTGCCTGATCCTGCCATGGCACCGCGATCTCGATGCCGCGCGCGAAGGGGCCGCCAGCGATAAGGCAAAGATTGGAACCACAAAACGCGGCATCGGCCCGGCCTATGAGGACAAAGTCGGTCGCCGCGCGATCCGCGTTGCGGACTTAGCGGATGAGGCGGCACTGGATCAAAAACTCGAACGCCTGATCGCGCACCACGCGCCGCTGCGGACGGGACTTGGCCTAGACGCGCCAGACGCTCAGGCCTTGAAAGCTGAGCTTTTGGAGATCGCTCCGAAAGTGCTCGCCTTTGCCGGCCCGGCTTGGAAAGTCCTTGGCGAAAGCCAGAAACTCGGCCGGCGTATCCTGTTCGAAGGCGCCCAAGGTGTCATGCTGGACGTGGATCATGGGACTTACCCATTCGTTACGTCGTCGAACGTGGTCTCGGGGCAAGCTGCTGCCGGAACGGGGCTTGGTCCGCGCGCCGTCAGCTATGTGCTTGGCCTTGCCAAAGCTTACACCACACGCGTCGGCACAGGCCCGTTCCCGACCGAATTGTTCGATGAGATTGGCCAAGGCCTTGGCGAGCGGGGCCACGAATTTGGCACCGTGACCGGACGGGCGCGGCGCTGCGGTTGGTTCGATGCGGTCATGGTGCGTCAAGCCTGCGCCGTGTCCGGCGTCGATGGGCTCGCGCTGACCAAGCTCGATGTGCTCGACGGAATGAAAGAGATCAAAGTCTGCACAGGCTACAAGCTCGGTGATCAAATGGTCGACTATTTGCCAGCCACCGCCGCGGCGCAAGACGCCGTCGAGCCGGTTTATGAGACGATGCCGGGATGGAGCGCCTCGACCCGCGGGGCGCGCTCTTGGAATGACCTTCCCGCAGAAGCAGTTAAATATGTCAGACGTCTCGAAGAGTTGGTGGGCAAGCCATGTGCGCTTGTCTCGACCTCGCCTGAGCGCGAAGACGTTATCTTAATGCGTGACCCGTTCGACCAGCGCTAATCTGATTGTCTGCACTTAAAAGTTGGGCATTTGCCCGGTCGCGGCCCAGGGCATTCCGATGGCGAGGATGACGCTGATGACCAGCCCGATCAGGGCCCGGCCAGCATCCGAGCTGACATCCATAATTGCTGCGCTACGTTCGCGAAGCGCGGTGACGAAGGAAATCGCCATCTCGCGGCCCGCAAGTAGACCGAGGAATACCCAGGTTGTGCTCATCGGCACATCGTTCATTTCTTTGAAATAGAACAGAACAATCGCATAGATTAAGTCGACAATGGTCGCTGCGCGAATGTCTGTTGTGTGCGTTTTCGACAGAACGATTTTCTGGATTTCACCGCCGCGCGTCTTGAAGATATAAGCCATCATGGCCGCCATCAGAATTGCGCCACCGATGATCACTTCAGGCTTGAACACCATCATTGTGATGGTGCCATCATCCGCAAAGACGGGCTCGCGCGGCATAAAGACGAAGATATTGGCGAAGTCTTGGAGCAACCACGTCCACCACAAAAAGCCGGTGGTCGACCACTGGAACACGGTCCAAAGCGGATGGAGACGCTCATCATCGTCGCGGGTTCGACCGACCCATACTTCCCACATCCGAGAGATTAGGAGCCAAACAACCGCGCCAGCAACGAATGCCACGACATATCCGAGCAAGGATTTGAGCAGCATGCTGCTCATCACGCCTTCAGTCGCTGATCCACCCGATAGCGCAAACACGGTCAAAACAAGGAAGGTGGTTGATACCGGAATTCCGAACCGGGTCAGGAACAAAAGCACGATTGGCGGCAGCGCGTGCCACCACTGGATCCCATCTTCAGGATAAGGGATCTTATTCAGCTTGCCGTCAGCAATATCTCCGCCCCCGCCAAACAGCTGAAACAAGAGCGCGGCGACCATGATGCCGGCGGCAAACATCCAGAGCAGCCACCAAGGTCGATGTGCGTTGGACGCGAGGAACGTTCCGAGTGTTTGGATGGAGTCATTCGCGATGACCGCATAGGCCGCAAAGAAGAAGCCAATCAGGGCGAATATCTCGTATCCAGCAAGCGTCATTGTAGGTCCTCGGCTGGTCCGGCAAACGCCGCGATGACCGTTCGCTAGCGGATTAAAGATTTGAGATCAATCAATTCGTGAGACAATTCAGCAGCGAATTGCAGCGATCAAAACGATAGGTTTTGACTATGGATGGTGAAATTTAATCCGGTTTCGGACTATTGCGCGACCCAACCGCCATCCATGCTCAAAATCGCTCCATTGATCGAATCAGCGCCGGCCGAGCAGAGGAAAACCGCGAACGCGCCGATCTGTTCGCTCGTCACAAATTCTTTGGTTGGCTGCGCCGCCAAAAGAACGTCGCGTTTCACCTCTTCCTCGCTGATCCCGCGCGCCTCCGCCGTATCCGCCACCTGCCCTTCGACCAAAGGCGTGTAAACATAGCCTGGACAAATCGCATTACAGCGCACGCCAAACTCTGCGCCTTCGAGCGCAACGGTCTTTGTTAAACCCGCCAAGCCATGTTTGGCCGCGACATAGGCGGACTTAAAAGGAGAGGCGACCAGCGCATGGGCGGAGGCCGTGTTGATGATTCGACCCCAACCTTTTTCCTTCATGCCCGTTATCGCCATGCGCGTCGTATGGAACGCCGCCGTGAGATTGAGAGCGATAATCAGATCCCAGCGCGCGGTCGGAAACTCTTCAATCGGCGAGACATGCTGCACGCCAGCATTGTTGACCAGAATATCGGCGCCGCCGAAATCCCGCGCGACATAGCCCATGAGGCCTTCAATCGCATCCGGATCGGTTAGATTGGCGCCTGAAAACCCGGCGCGCACCCCATAAGCGCTGGAAATCTCATCTTTCAGCGCGTCCGCTTCGTCGTCGGTTGCGAGCCCACTCAAAACCACGTCAGCGCCCTGTTCCGCGAGCGCTTTTGCGATCCCCAACCCGATGCCGCTGGTCGATCCGGTGACCAAAGCGGTTTTTCCTTTGAGCATTTTGCGTCCTTTCGTCTTGAGTGCTTCACAGAGCTTGGTTAGAGCATTTGTGGGTGGCTTAACAGGCAAGAGTGAGATGCATGACCGCAACCCTTGAATCTTTTCGCCAGGGCTTTCCTGACTTCCTATTGATGACGGGGACGGCTGGCATCTTATTACTCGTCGCCAGCACGATTTACATCCTGCTGACACCCTGGAAGGAACTCGCCCTGGTTCGAGGTGGAAATGGCTCGGCCGGACTCGCACTCGCTGGCGCGATTGTTGGCCTCGCGGTCCCAATTGCGTCCTGTTTGGCATCGAGCTTAACGCTGGTCGACCTTTTGCTCTGGGGATCGGTCGCGCTTCTCCTGCAATTACTGACCTATCGGATCATCGACATGATCCTGCGAGATATTCCACAGCGTATTCAGAATGATGAAGCGGGCGCTGCAATCGTGCTGATTGCGTCTAAGCTCGCGGTCGCGATGTTACTTGCAGCGGGTCTGTGGGACCCTAATATTGGACGGGTATAGGAAGGAACACGCCGCGTGCTGAGATGGATACCAGATTGGGTCATATACGCGCTCGTGCTTGGCGTCGTTTTATGGGCGATCTTTTCTGGTGGAACAGATGATGCGCCGCCACCGCCGCCCGAAGCCATTCAGCAAGAAGGCGCGATGCTACCACCTCCGACAGCTTTTGATGAGCGCGTTCTCGTCCAAGTGACGGCGCCTAAAAGCGGGATCGGGACGGCCTTTGCGATTAATGATGGTGGCCAATGGCTCACGGCGCGCCACGTGGTCGAGGGCTGCAATGATGTCTCGTTACTCGTGGCCCCGAACCAATACACCCCAGCGCGTAGCGTAACGATTTCAGAGCAATACGATCTCGCCCTGATCGAAACCGCCACTAGCCCGAACCCCGCCCCGATCAATACCCAAAACGATTTGCGGATCGGCTCTTACGGCTTTCATGTCGGCTATCCTCAAGGCCGTCCGGGGGAAGCCGCATCGCGCTTAATGGCTCGGTCAAATTTGATCTCACGCGGACGGCGGTCCAACTCAGAGTCTGTGCTTGCTTGGGCAGAGACCGGCCGAACCCGCGGCCTAATGGGTTCGCTTGGCGGACTAAGTGGTGGCCCAGTTTATGACGAAAACGGCGCGGTGCGCGGTGTCATCGTGGCGGAAAGCGCGCGACGTGGACGCATCTATACGGCCGCCCCTGAAGCAGTTGCCGAATTCATCAAATCCACAGGCGTCGAAACGCTTGGCGAACAACCACGCGAGTTTTCTGCTGCAACCTATGGCAAAGAAGCCGACTATGCCCGCCGCAATCTACAAGTCGTCAAAGTCGCCTGCAGCGTGGACGAATAGTTGACCTTCGCAGACCGGTTCGTCGCCAAGACCAGAGAATTTGGCCCGCTTTGTGTTGGGGTTGATCCTCACCCGGGCCGTATCCCCAACCTGTTCGGCGGCGATACGCCTGAGGGCCTCGAAAAATGGGGCTTGGCGGTGGTTAATGCAGTGGCCGGTCACGCCGGCATTGTGAAGCCTCAAGTCGGCTTGTTTGAACGACATGGCTGGCAAGGGATGCGGGCGCTTTCACGGGTCTGCGCGGCGGCAAAAGACGCGGGCCTTCTTGTCCTCGCAGATGCCAAGCGCGGCGACATTGGATCGACGGCTGAAGGCTATGCGGCGGCCTATCTCGCCAAAGATGCACCGTTCGCCTGCGATGCACTCACCGTGAACCCGTACATGGGACTGGATACGCTGGAACCGCACGTGCGGACCGCAGAAGCGTCGGGAAAAGGCGTAATTGTCCTTGCGCGGACCAGCAATCCTGGCAGCCAAGACTATCAAGCGCGCGACTTGGAAGGGGCGCCGCTCTTTGCGCGCGTGGTGGAAAGCCTTGCGCCGCTGATCGAGCGCTTGAAAGGCACCAGCGGTTGGTCTGGGCTGATGCTCGTCACCGGAGCAACCGGACCGGATGAATCACGGCTGCTGCGTGGGCTCGCCCCGCAGGCATTGTTCCTCGTACCGGGCTATGGGGCACAAGGTGCGGGCGCCGCAGATGCCGTTGCGGGATTCGTTGACGGCGAAGGCGGGTGCGTGAACGCGTCTCGCTCCATCACATTCCCAGCAGGAGCCGACGTGGCAAACAGCCTATCACAATGGCAAGATCTCGTGATCGCAGCGATCAAGGCGGCGCAAGCAGATCTAAA
>JBCBQS010000089.1:0-10752 GCA_039820085.1 Pseudomonadota bacterium | reverse complement strand
TTCAGCGCGTCGATCCGAAACTCAATTCCCGCGTCTGGGGTCCATCCCCCCATCGCATAGGAGATCACCGCGCCGCCCTCAATCGAGCGCACTTGCGAAAGAAGAACGCAGGCCATGACCAACGATGCGCCGGTCGTTAGGATGCTCAACAGCCACGCGATCCGACCGTTCGGCATCAGAGCCGCAATCGGCGCGATCATCATCGGCAAGACAACCAACAATGCGGGCGCGTGTGCCGCTAGATTTACCGGCACGAGAGAGGCAACGGCGTCAATCATGCAGCGCCCACCTTGCTTTCTTCGGCGTCCGAGGCGGCTTCAGCAATCGCAACCTCAAGGTCCATGGCGCGGATCTCATCGGCTTCAACCGTGCCATACGCTTCGCGGATCCGGACAATAATCGCGAGCCCGACCGCAAGCGTTGCGACCCCCACCACAATTGCTGTCAGCATCAACACGTGCGGCAGCGGGTTTGAGTAGATGTTTTCGACGCCGGAACTGCCATAGCTTTCAGCCGCGCTGTAAGCCGATTGAATCGTTGATCCGCCTGCCTCGCTCGTCTCATAAGCTTGATCTTCGTAATAGGCTTTCGCTTTGGGATAATCGGCCCCGAAAAGGATTGGCGCCGTGCCGCCATCAATGCGCGACAATGAGGTGTAGAGCAGGATGATCGAGGTCTGAAAAAGACCTAATCCGATCAACCGCTTAATCAGGTTTGTTGACGCGAACGCAATGTACAAACCGATCATCATAAGGCCAATGATCGCCCAGTAATTTCCGCGTTCGAGGACGAATTCCAGCATCTCTACCAGTCCTCGTCTCGGATCTCGCTGACGCGTCCGGCAAAGGCGTAAAAAATCGTCACCATCGACCCGGCGACGGCGAACAGGACGCCGATTTCGATGACAATGATCCCGGTGTGTTGGCCGAGATGACCGCCGGGTTCCTCACGGAACAAAGCATCATATTCAAGGAAGTTTCCGCCCATAGCGAGCGCCCAGACCCCAACCCCGACATAGATGATGAAACCGAGCGCTGCGATAAATCGCGCAAAGCCGGGCGTAATCGCTCGCATCGCCGGTGCGATGCCAAAAATTAGCGAGTACAAAATCACGCAAACCGCTAAGATCACGCCAGCTTGGAAACCACCGCCTGGGCTATATTCGCCATGAAAATGGACGTAGAATCCATAAATGCAAATAATCGGGATCAGCGCCTTAGAGACGACGCGCAGAATGACGTGATGATCGCCCTTCATGAGTCTTCCTCATCGGTTTTTTCGGGAGCCACGCGGTCTTCGCGGCGCACGGTTGCGCCGAGGGACCGCTCACCAAAGCCAAGCAAAAGCGTGACTGCCAAGCCTGCAGCGAAGACCACGCCAACCTCGCCCAGCGTATCAAACCCACGATAGCTTGCGAGCACAGCGGTGACGATGTTCGGAATGGCAATTTCTGGATAGGTCCGCTCAATAAAGTCGACGCCAACGCCGGTATTTGCGGGAGAATTCGGATCACCAAATCCAGGCAAATCAATCGTCGCATAGATCAGTATGGCCCCGGTCGCGATCACCACAAGCAGGGGCACGATTTGTGTGATCCCGCGCTCTGATTTCGCCGTTCGCGATGTCAGGACCATGGCACCGAGAAAGAGCGCAGTTGAAATTCCAGCGCCGACCGCCGCTTCGGTGAACGCCACATCGACCGCATCCAGAGCGACAAACCACGTCGCCGAGACGAGGGAATAAATTCCCGACAGCATAACGATGGCAAACAAGCTGCGCAGACGGGCGATCGCGATCGCAATCACGAACAGAATGGTCAGCAGCGTGATATTGAGAAGATCAATGGCGAGCGTCGCGCCTTCGAACCCAGTCATTCGCTGCCCCCATCCGGTCTACCGACCCGTCCAATAATCGGCTGTAACCCAGCTTTGTGTGCTGCGTTTGCCAGCGCGTGTGAGGCGGTCGGGCCTGTTAGGAAGAGAAAGAGCCAAACAACTGCCAGTTTAAAAACAACCGCAAATGAAGGCGCCAATAGTGCCATTCCAGCAATCGCGAGCGTGGCGGCTGCGGTATCTGTGACGGACGCGGCGTGCAGACGGGTGTAAAAGTCAGGGAATCTCAAAACCCCGACGGTGCCGATGATCGCAAGGATCGCTCCGATCAGGACCAAAGCCGAGCCGAGTGCTGGACGAAACGATTCCCAAATCCCAATCACCGTCTCCATCACGCGCCTCCTTTTCCGCGCCGCGTCAGCGACACTTGGAATGAGCGATACCGGAAGAACTTCAAAATCGCGATGGTCGAAACGAAATTGATCAAGGCGTAAAGTATTGAAATATCAAGAAAATCTGGACGACCCGTCAAGAAGCCAATGACCCCAAGCAGCAAAATGATTTTTGTGCCGAGCGAATTGACCGCCAAGACGCGATCATAGAGTGTCGGACCGCTCAGCGCCCGAATGAGCATCAGCGCGATCGACACGACCAAGGCGATGGCTGCAGCTCCGATCATGGTTTTGGCTTCCCATCACACGCTTCGCGCGCACGTCTGTCCATATCTGTGAACGCTCCGGGTCCGGCTGAGTCTTCGTACAAGGCATGGACGAGGATTTTGTCGCCCTCGACTTCGACACTCACCGTGCCCGGCGTCAGCGTGATCGAATTTGCGAACACGGTGCGCGCCAGATCGCTTTCACACCCGGTTTTAACTTTGACCAATGCCGGATTGATATCGAGATTTGAGCGCAAGCAGGCTTTGATGACGACCCAATTGGCTTTGAAAATCTCGATGACCAACCACGCCCAATAGGCAAAGAGTTGAGGCAACCGCGCATATGGCGAGCCTTCGCGATCAAGAATATCAAATCGGTAGGCGAGAATTCCGGATAGCAAAATACTGATGCCGCCTAAGGTCGCAATGACCGGCTTATTGAACGTGTAATAGCCCGATAAACCTGTCCACAGCGCGACCAGAACAACAATCAAACCTAGAAAGTAGCCCACGCGCCCGATCGCTCCCGCTTCGAATAAAGACTAGAGGCGAGTTAGAACCGTATTCTACGTTTGGCCAGTCTAAACCGACCTGACATGTGCGAAAAATTGCCTAGTTGCCAAAAACCAGGCTGGCGGTGCGGCGCGCGGTTGAGAAGGATGACTCATCATTCGCTTGATCGAGATCAATGCCGGATTCACCAGATTGGCTCGGAGAAAAAGATGATGAGAGGGACCAGTTCCAATAGCGCAATGTCGTTTGGGCTTTCGCCACACTGAGCAAATCATACGTCTCTTCAAGATAGGCAAACAATTGATCGGGCTCGCCTTCCGGCGTTTCAGTCGGCCGTCGCAATGCCGCCCAAAAGCTTCGCAAGGCGGGCTTTTTCAAACCGGTCGCTTTGCACAAAACGGCGATGCCTTCTCCGCCCGTATCGCTCAAAATCTTAGCGCTGGTGACGGGCTTAATCCCCGCGAGATAGCCGATCTCTTGCGCAAGATCGGGGGACATGCCGTGCTCAGCCGCCGCATCGACCGCGGCTTCTAAGTTCTCGTATGGGCTTCGCTCAATCGCATCGCGGTTACGTTGGCGGCGTTCGATCAGCTGCAGGGTCTTTCGCGCAACGGGGTCAGACCACCCTTCTTGTGCGGCAATTGCAAAAACGTCCGCACACATGCTGACCATTTCTGCCCGGTCCGCCGCATGACGCAGAAGAATTTCGCGTCGCGTTTCGCGGTCCGACCACCAAAACATCGCCATTGCCTGCGCTGGCTTCAGCTCCAGTCTAGAGATGAGGAGCTGGTTGATGCCCTCCTCTTTGCGCGAGCGGTCAACGAGCACGTCGATTGCGGTTTCTGAAAATTCAGCGCCTTTATTGTTCAATGCTGCTTTAACGACCGCGTCTTCCGCGCGCCGGGCGAGTTGATCGCACACGACGATCGGAACAACCTTGCGCCGCGCAATCAGCAGCCGATGTTCCATTGACACGTGATCGAGGATTTCCAGCAGATCAGAGCCGTCAAAGGCGTCGCTTTGCTCCAATAATGGCCGAGCGATCTCAAGCTCATTTTGCGCAAGATAGCGTAAGACACGGCGCGGCGCCTCGCTCAAAGATGCCAACCGCGTCGCACATAGAAGCTTTTCTTCATTCGAGGCGTGAAACAGCATATCGAGCAAAATATCACCGCCCATCGAGCGATCTTGCGGCGCAACTTGCGAGCCTGGCAGCGCGACATAATCGATCAAGCGACGCAGCAATATGCGTCGCGCCCGGCCACCTTCAACAGGCTCGCTCTCGAATGGAATCGGTTCGCTCATAGGCAAACTCCACCTAAACTTCTGGTGGAAACTGGCATCTAGTTGTTAACATTCTGATGAGATTTATGAGTGTTTTCGCGATGGATGAACAACGAAAAGTAGCATACTGGCCGCCAGCATTGCGATGGCAAGGGCAAACAATTGACCACTATCGGTCCCGGCGCCTGCTTCGAGTGAAAGCGGAATCTCTCGTCCCAGCACGGATGGCATCAAATGAAACGCGACAGCGGTTGCCAAAATCAAAAAGGACAAACCGGCGCCAAGCTTCCGTGTAAACGGCAACAGCAACAGCAACGCTGCGACAAGCTCTCCAATCGCCACAAAAACCCGGCCCGTCGGCTCGAACAGGGGGATTTGTGTCTTCTCGGCAAGCGTCACAAAGACAATGTTCTGACCCGGCGGATCAAACAGCTTTACCGACCCAAGCGGCGGGTTTGGCAACGGGTGGATCGTGGCTTGCACGAACATGAAAATTAAAAATAGCGCCAGCCCCCAACTCCCAATGTGACGCATCGCTCGCATATCGGTTTCTCCTTGTGTGCGCTTCAGCTGACTAACACGCACTTATGGCAGCTCCAAGACGTGCCTTGCGCGATACGGAGATTTCCTATTGCTTGTTCGAACATCCCATTACAGGTTGATGACCTGGGCGTAAGGGCAGACAGCAAGATGAGCGAAGAGCCGCAATCGGCCGACAATCTCGAAGATTCGGACATTCTTGAAGAAGCACGCTCGCCATTGAGCGGCATGGGCTCTGCGATGAGCGCTGGCGCGTCTTTGCTCGAAACCGCGCAATCCATGATGGCCCGCAAAGCCAGGCGGGGCGTGAAAATTGAACTGCCCGCCTATCTATCGGTTCAGGCGACATGGTTCATCGCGTTCGGCCTTCAAATGGTGCTGTTTCCCTATTTGATCACCAATAAGCTCGGGCTTGGCGGTACCGAGTTGGGGCTCGCCAATTTGGCGCTCTCCGGGCCATCGGTGATTTTTCTTTTGCTCGGCGGCGTCGTTGCAGAACGCGCATCCGGCAAACCGCTCCTGATGATTCTTCACCTCTTCGCGGCCGTTCCGGCCTTTGGGCTCGCCTTCGCGCTCGCAACAGACAATCTCTCTTATCCATTGATGATCGCCTATGGGCTGGCGCTTGGAACCGTCGGAGCCTTCATGATGCCGGCGCGCGACTCGATCCTCAATGAAGTGGTCGAACGACGCGGGCGCGTCGGTTCCGGGGTCACGCTGCAGCAAGGCGTCGCGTTTGCAACCCTCGCCCAGTTCGCCGCGCAGATTACCGGTCTTATCCTTGGCGGTTATGCCGATAAGATGACCAAAATGCCGGACTGGCTTGGTGGATTTGGGGTCGGTCCAATCGACAGTTGGATCTTGATGGCCCTGCAAGGCGGCGTGGTCGCCGCGGGTGCGATCCTCGCTGTGATGCTCGCCAAAGGTCGCAAAGTAAATACCGGTCGCTCCGGGTTGGGCGCCGCCTTCGGGGACATTGGCGAGGGCTTCAAAGTCGTCGCTGGAGACGCCAAACTCTGGGCGATGACGGTTCTGATGTTTGGCGTGGGGATCTTCGTGATCGGCGCATTCTTGGTGGTGCTGCCGATTATCAACCGAGACGTTTATGGGCTTTCAGGTGACGGCATTCGAGACATGTTTGTCACCTTCTGGCTGGGCGCGTTTGTCTCGTCTGTGGCGCTCTCTCTGTTTAAGAATATTAAGCGCCAGGGCCGGTTATTGCTGATCGCACAATTGCTCGGCTCGCTCGCCATATTGCCAATGATGACGCGCATTCCGCACGAAGCGTTTCTCGCCATCGTCTTTACTTGGGGTCTGTCTGCGGGGGTCTCCATCGCGATGAGCCGGTCGATTGTGCAGGACGCGGCGCCAAAGGATCAATTGGCTCGGGTTCTATCCATCTATCAACTCGGTTTCATGGCGGGCGCGCCGTTTGGGGCCGCTTTGATGGGATGGCTCGTCGATGCCTTTGGGCCTTATAAAATCGCGATTGTCCCGGCGACCGGAATGACCGTTCTCATTCTGTGGATGGCGCTGCGCACTCCGATCTGGAATCTAAAAAACGAGGCGTTTAAGCCTAAAACATAGATAATAAGGGACGATCGCAAACCGATCGCCATGGAGGAACAATTGAAAAAGCTTGGAATATCGCTTGGCGTGATCGTGATCTTGAGCGCGCTGATATGGAGCCTTATCGGATCAGACTGGCGGCGCTTCCTTGTTAATCTACCGACCAATGCCGACGTCTTGTTCTGGAGCCAAGGACAGCGCGCTGCAGGCTTTCGGATGATGGACCGGGTGCCAATGCTGGTTGAGGCTCGCAAAATCTCGGCAGGCGATACGACCAGAGCGTTCGAAGTGAGCTCAGAGCTTTCATTGCCCATCGACCTTGACGCCTACATGCAGTCGCAGAACCATGCCTCACTCATCGTCGTCCAGGATGGTGCTATCCGGCTCGAACGATATGGCCTCGGCTTCGAACAAGATGGGCGCTGGACGAGTTTCTCGGTCGCGAAATCATTGACCTCGACCCTCGTCGGGATCGCCGTGAAAGAGGGTGACATTGAGAGTTTAAGTGACCCGGTGTCCAAGTATATCGAGGGGCTCAAAGGCTCTTCTTATGATGATGTGACCATCGAGCAATTGCTGACAATGTCATCTGGGGTCGCGTGGAATGAAACCTACACAGACCCGAACTCTGATGTCGCGCGGTTCAATGAGCACGTTGCTGAGGATGGCGGGTCGAATCTGGTCAGCTACATGTCGGCGCTCCCGCGTGCTCATCCAGCCGGCGAGGTTTGGAACTATTCCACCGGCGAGACCAATATGATCGGCGTCTTGGTTATGGAAGCGACTGGCAAAGACCTATCCGACTATCTGTCAGAAAAAATCTGGGCGCCGTATGGGATGCAACAGGATGCCAGCTGGCTGATCAATGAGGATGGCAGCGAGATTAGCGGCTGCTGCATTCAAGCGGCCACACGCGATTTCGCACGGTTCGGTCAGTTTATTCTGGATGGCGGCCAAATTGACGGTGTGGATCTGCTGCCAGAAGGCTGGATCGAACGCGCGACAACCAAGCGGATCGACTTTGGCCTGCCAGGGTACGGATATGGCTATCAATGGTGGACCTATGATAGCGGCGCATTCGCGGCGCAAGGCATCTTCGGACAAGGCATCTACATCGATCCAAGCCGAAACTTGATCATTGCGTCGAATAGCAATTGGACGACGGCTCTCGGCGATGTTGGCGGAGAATCTGACCGACGAGAGGCCTTCTACCAAACCGTGGTCGACGCCATCGACGCTGAAGCCGCACCATAAGTACGCTCAGGTTTTCAAACCCCTTGCCGTATCCCGGATAAGATTTACGGTTCGGCTTGGGGACGCCCAAGCCGCCAAGTTTTTCAAAACAGCGGCGCTTCTGGAGGCGTTGATGCCAATTCAAACCAAACTCGCGATCGCTGGCGCGGCTCTATCGCTCAGCTTAACCGTGCTTTCATCTCCCTTGAATGCCGATGCGGAAGACAAACTTGGACCCCTGCTCATTGATGCGGGCTATACCGAGATCGAAATAAGCAAATTGCCCACCGGTCATGAGATCGTCCAAGTCTCTCTAAATGGCGAGACGGGTCTATTTGTTGTCGACTCGGGCGCCGGAACGACCGTCGTTCACTATGAAAATGCTGAAAAGTATGGACTTGCGATCGCTGACTCAGAGCAAACTGGAACAGGTGCAGGAGGCCAGCTTGCGGTGTCTCAGGCTGCGATTGACGGAATAACTATGGGCGACACGTCTCTCAGTATGGAGACGGTACACGTGATGGACCTGTCTCACGTCGTTGATGCTCTCGCAGCCGCAACCGCGACCGAGATTGATGGTGTCGTAGGCCAAGACATTCTCACACGCTTTGGCGGCATTATCGATGTCCGCGGGGGACGTCTCTTTTTGCAGGTCGTTTCTGAAGACTAAGGCGCCGATTGCCGACACGCTTCACATAAGTCCTATTGGTAGACGATAGGTTCCGAGCCGAACCAAATGCTTTATCTGCTGTGGTGAAGGAGTTTGCCATGAAGCATTTCGGAGACATCGCGTTCACAGATCACGTGAAGGCCGAGCAAGAACGGCGAGGATCTCGTGAGATGTATGCTGGCATGACGGCCCGCCCGGCTCCGACAGGTCTCGGTGAGCGCGAGGCGGCATTCATTGCGATGCGAGACAGTTTCTACATGGCCACGGTTTCGGCGGATGGCTGGCCTTACATTCAACATCGCGGCGGTCCGCGCGGATTTTTGAAAGTACTGTCAGATCAGAGGATCGGGTTCGCAGATTATCGCGGCAATCGCCAATATGTATCGGTTGGCAATTTACAAACGGAGCAGCGCGTCTCGCTGTTTTTGATGGATTATCCAAACCGTGCGCGCCTCAAAATGCTGGGTCGAGCGCGCGTGCAAGAGGCTGATGCAGACCCCAAACTCGCGGCTGAGCTTGCAATTGATGGACAAGGGACCGTCGAGCGTTTGTTCACGATCGAGATTGATGCGTTCGACTGGAACTGCCCGCAATTCATCACGCCGAGGTTCACTGAAGGCGAGCTAGCCTCCAGCCTCACGCCGATAGTCGACGAGCTGAATGCCCTACGCCAAGAAAACGCGTTCCTCAAACAAGAGCTGAAGCGCTAGATCAGCCGAAATTCGTGATCGACGCCTCGAATTTCAGTCGGTCCAACCCAGTCTGCGTGGGCGATCCGGATCGAGTGGATGACCGCGTCGATCTCGCGGCGCCAATGATCGAGGAAGTGTGCAAGGCGCGGAAATTTTGGCGCTTCGTCCATGGTCTGCCATACGAAGCTTTGCAGCAACGATCTGTAATCGGGGCGATAGTATAGGATTTCCGTGGTCAAGAGGCCCTTCCCGTCGAGGCTCGCTGCAAAATCTGGGTCGATACTCATCTATTTACGCTCCTTTCAGCAGTGGTTATAGGAACGATGCTGGATTTGTCTGAACTGTCAATTAATAACGAAAATACAAGGCTTTATCAGCCAATGAGGGTGAGTGCTGCTACCGGCTTGGGCGTGTTTCGGGATGGGCGCTCAATTTTTTGTCAAGAATTTCATCTGCGAGCCGTTGACGCGCGCGTCCACAAAACCTAACTGCAGGCCATCGTTAGCAGTCTAAGGGAGCGAGTGCTAACTCGACCCCCTGCGAGCGACAGAAACACATTGAAACGACGAACAAGAGGTTTGCTCATGAAGTTCCGTCCACTTGGCGACCGCGTTTTGGTCCGCCGCGTTGAAGAAGCCACCACGACCGCTGGCGGCATCATCATTCCAGATACTGCCACTGAGAAGCCACAAGAGGGTGAAGTCCTCGCAGTTGGCAATGGCGCAATTGGTGACGACAATGAGCGGGTCCCGCTCGACGTTAAGCCAGGCGACAAAATTCTGTTCGGCAAATGGGGTGGCACCGAGGTGAAAATCGACGGTGAAGACCTGCTGATCATGAAAGAAAGCGATGTGATGGGTGTGATCGAGGCGTAAGCCCGACCTGCTCTTCCACCTACTAACGACTAATTGAAAGGTACCCAAAATGGCTGCCAAAAATGTATATTTCGGTGCATCTGCACGCGAGAGAATGCTCAAGGGCGTCGATACGCTCGCGGATGCGGTAAAAGTCACACTCGGTCCGAAAGGCCGGAACGTTGTGATCGAAAAGTCTTTCGGCGCACCCCGCACAACGAAAGACGGCGTCACTGTCGCCAAAGAAATCGAGCTTGAAGACAAGTTTGAAAATATGGGCGCACAAATGCTTCGCGAAGTTGCGTCAAAAGCCAACGACGTTGCTGGCGACGGCACAACGACCGCGACAGTTCTGGCTCAGTCTATCGTTCGCGAAGGCATGAAGCGCGTCTCTGCTGGTATGAACCCAATGGACCTGAAGCGCGGCATCGACAAAGCGTCTGCTGAAGTTGTCAAAGATCTCGCGCACCACTCGCGCAAAGTGAAAGACAATTCTGAGATCGCCATGGTTGGTTCAATCTCAGCCAATGGCGACAGCGAAATTGGTGACATGATCGCACAAGCGATGGAAAAAGTCGGCAATGAAGGCGTGATCACGGTTGAAGAAGCCAAATCACTCGAAACAGAACTCGACGTTGTCGAAGGTATGCAATTCGACCGCGGCTATCTCTCGCCTTACTTTGTCACCAACGCTGACAAAATGACGGCTGAGCTCGATGATCCGTTCATCCTGCTGCACGAGAAGAAGCTTTCTTCACTTCAGCCAATGCTGCCAATCCTTGAGTCTGTTGTTCAGTCTCAGCGCCCACTGCTGATCATTGCAGAGGACGTCGACGGCGAAGCGCTGGCGACTCTCGTCGTGAACAAGCTGCGCGGCGGTCTGAAAATCGCTGCTGTTAAAGCCCCA
>JBCBQS010000088.1:0-10766 GCA_039820085.1 Pseudomonadota bacterium | reverse complement strand
CTACCGCGCCCTCACTGGATCACGCCACGCCCTGTACAGTTCGAGCCCTTTTGCCACAGCGAACGGCTATGATGATCTGCCAATAGATCCGCTGCTCGCCTTCCATATCGTCTTCGGTAAAACGGTTCCCGACATTTCGTTGAATGCTATCGCCAACCTTGGCTATGCGGATGGGCGCTTCCCCATGCCCGTGTATCCAGGAGACACACTCATCGCCGTCTCAGAAATCATCGGCATTAAAGAAAACTCCAGCGGAAAGACGGGGGTTGTCTATGTGCGCACACGCGGCCTCAATCAACGCGGTGAAGACGTTTTGTCCTATGTCCGCTGGGTGATGGTGAATAAGCGGGATGCGGGCGCCCCTGCCCCAGAACCGGTCGTCCCCGACCTCCCGAGCGTTGTCGATCCTAAGACGCTCGGGTTCAGTCGCGGTTACACGGCTTGGGACAATACGCTCGCTGGGTCTGAACACCGGTATGACGCTTATGAGATCGGCGAGAAAATCAACCATGTCGACGGCATGACGGTGGAGGAGGCCGAGCATCAAATCGCGACCCGGCTTTATCAGAACACTGCGAAAGTCCACTTTGATGCACTCGCTCAAACAGACAGCCGATTTGGCAAGCGCTTGATTTATGGCGGCGTGGTCATTTCGATTGCGCGCGCACTCAGCTTCAATGGCCTCGCCAACGCAGCCGAGATCATTGCAATAAATGGCGGCACTCATGCCGGGCCGCTTTTCGCAGGCGAAACGCTGTATGCGTGGAGCGAAGTGCTGGATAAAGCCGAGCTCAGCGACACGGTCGGCGCCTTGCGATTACGGCTGGTCGCGGTGAAGGATCAAGACCCTGCTGTTTTTCCGCTCAAGCGCGATGACGGAAAGTATAAGGACGGCGTCTGTTTAGACTTCGATTACTGGGCGGCGATCCCGCGATAATCGCGACCTTTCAGATTCATCACCCTGCGCCTATATCTCGCCAATGACCATGCTGTCCGGCCTACCTCTTGTTTCGATCGCGCTCGCGGTCATGATCTCGGCATTGATCCGACTGATCCAGACCATGCAATTGCGGCAGCGTGTGGCTGTCGGACATACCGGCGTTCGGGAACTGGCGGAATTGTCGGGCGTCACTGATCCGCGTGACTTGCAAGATGTGTTCGGACCCCCCGGAATGAATCGCATTTGGGCCCATGTGACCCTGGCCACAATCGAAGCGAAACGACGGCTGGCAGGGTTTCTAATGAGCGATCCGCGCTTGCACTGGTTTTCGATCGCTGCGGGGGTGAGCGCGTTTATCATTAGCCACTGGATCGTGCAGCTCGCCCTCATCATCGCTGCGATTATTCAAAGCGGCGCCTGGTTGAGCGCCACACGTCTGCCCAAGTAAGGCCTTTTAAACTGACGATCAGACCATTATGTCTCCCGCCCAGAGTGGATTGAGGTCCAAGATGCGCATTTGGAAAATGAATGGAGCAGGAAACGCATTCGCCGTGTTCGACGCGCGCGAAGGCCCCTTCACGCCATCCGAAACGCAGCTGCGGGAAATCGCCGAGACCATGCAAGCGGATCAAATCATGGCGATTGAAAACGATTTGCGCGCGGACGCTTTTCTACGGTTTTGGAATGCCGATGGCAGCGAGGTGAAAGCCTGTGGCAATGGCACGCGCGCGGTCGCGCACTTACTGCTCGAAGAGTCGGGCAAGGATGAGGTTCGTATTCAAACCGAGGCAGACTTGCTCAAAGGCGCGCGGGCGGACAATGGCTTGGTCAGCGTTGACATGGGCTCTCCGCTTCTCGGTTGGGAAGATATTCCGCTATCTGAGAAAATGGATGTTCGCGGGGTCGATGTAAAAATCGGGCCGATGGACGATCCGTATTTGTACATGCCGGCGGTCGTCAGCATGGGAAACCCACACGCCGTGTTCTTCGTCGACGATGTGGACGCCTATGACATTCCCAATATTGGGCCGCTTGTTGAATGGCATCCTGTGTTTCCCGAGGGCACCAATGTCGGCTTTGCGCAGATTATCGATCGCCAAACCATTCGCTTGCGCGTCTGGGAGCGGGGGGCTGGACTCACCAAAGCCTGCGGCACGGGCGCATGCGCGGCGCTGGTGTGTGCGGCGCGTGCGGGAAAAACCGATCGCCAAGCCAAGCTCATCTTGGATGGCGGCGACCTGCTAATCCATTGGGACGAGGCAACCGATCATGTGATTATGACTGGCCCGGTTGAGCTTGAACAAACCCTCACGGTTTAACGGCGATCCGACCGAGATGTCGTTAAGATCGCTCTTTGAATCCAGCATCACAGCCGGAGCAACAGTTCTCTACGGCCTAAACGCGCTGTGCTTGCTGGCGCCGTTTTTTCCTCTGGTCTTTCTCACCGAGATGATCGTCAGCTTCACGCCGCATATTCTGGTTCTTGGGCTCTTGGGCTCACTGCTTTTGGCGCTTCACAAGCCTCGCGCTGCACTCGCGGGCGCGATTTTAGTGCTGGCCGCCGGTTGGCCCGTGATTGGGTTTTCAAAATATGAGACGGCTTCCGGTGCCGCCTGCCCACCCGGGGCCTGCTTGACCGTTATCACCGTAAATCTCCGTCAATCTGAAGACGCTCTAAATGCCCTTTTAGAAGTCACAGAAGAGCTCGATCTTGATCTGATCGCAATCAACGAACCGCCAATTGGCTATGAAAGCGCTAACTATGCAGCAGCATTCCCAAACCTGACCTCGCAGCTCTACATCAATCGGCAATCAACCCCTCGTTCGGTTGGCATGCCCATCGCGCTTTTGTCGCGCGGTTCATTTGCAGACCAGACGATCCATTTCCCCGCCCGGTTCAGCACCCGCGCCTTTTTACAAGCTGACCTCGAAGGCGATTGGGACGGTCTTCGTATCGTGGGCCTTCACGCGATGGTGCCGACCACGCCCGGCGGAACCATCGCAAGAAATGGACTGATCCGCCTCGCGGGAGACACAGCGTCGACCTCAGAATCATTCATAATGCTTGGAGACTTTAACCTGACACCGTGGTCATCTGTTTTCCGGAACTTGCCTGGTCGGCGAGCGGGTGACCCGCGCGGGGTCGCAACTTGGCCTGTTGCCTTCGGACCGTTCGGCATCCCGATTGACCATATCGTATTCTCCGATGATTTGGAGCTTGTCGACGTTGAGCTTCTCGCGGATATCGGCTCCGACCATCGACCGATCCTGGCCAAGTTCAAACGTCGGGATTCGTCATAAACAGCTTCAACGCTTGAGTTCCGACGCATTCAGCGCGATATGCCCCGAAGCCATGACCCATCCGTCCGTTCCCGCTCGACCCTCGCAGGTCATCACGCTTGGCTGTCGCCTCAACAGCTATGAGAGCGAGGTGATGCGCGGGCATGCCGAGACAGCAGGCCTAGAGGGGGCGGTGATCGTCAACACTTGCGCCGTGACAGCAGAAGCGATGCGCACCGCGCGGCAAACCATACGCCGCGCCGCAAAGGACCATCCTGGCGCGCCGGTGATCGTGACAGGATGCGCCGCGCAGATCGATGCTGAGATGTTTGCAGCGATGCCGGAAGTGACACGGGTGATCGGCAATGATGAGAAAATGCGCGCCGACACCTGGAGACCCAGCGATCTTCTCGCCGGGACGGAAAAGGTCCGTGTGGATGATATCATGTCGGTCAAAGAAACGGCGGGTCATTTGATTGATGGCATGGGGGGGCGCGCCCGGGCCTATGTCCAGGTTCAAAACGGTTGTGACCATCGCTGCACGTTTTGCATCATTCCTTATGGCCGCGGAAATTCTCGCTCGGTTCCGGCTGGGGATGTTGTTCGGATGGTGAAACGCCTGGTCGAGACAGGTCATTATGAAATCGTTCTGACCGGCGTTGACCTGACATCGTGGGGCGCGGACCTGCCGGGCACGCCGCAGCTCGGGAACCTCGTTCAAAGAATTCTGAGACTGGTCCCCGATTTAAGACAGTTACGAATCTCATCCATTGATGCCATCGAGATGGATGAGGCTTTATTTGAAGCGATCTCAGACCCGGTCGTCGCGCCCTTCATGCACCTGAGTTTGCAGCATGGTGACAATCTGATTTTGAAACGCATGAAGCGTCGGCATTTGCGGGAAGATGCAATCAACTTGTGCGGTCGTTTGCGGTCCGTGCGGCCGGATATTGCGCTCGGCGCGGATCTTATAGCAGGCTTTCCAACTGAGACGGACGCCGCGTTTGAAAACTCACTGCGCCTGATCGAAGACTGCAATATCTCTTTCTTACACGCCTTTCCTTATAGCCCGCGCCCTGGCACGCCGGCTGCGCGTATGCCGCAGCTAGAAAAGCCGGTTATCAAAGCCCGTGCCGCGCGGCTGAGAGACGCTGGAAAAACCGCCCTTATTAAGCATCTCGATGCCCATATTGGCCGGGAAACCAAGGTTTTGATGGAAAAAGGACAAGCTGGCCGTTTACCAGACTTTACGCCGGTACACCTTGACCTGCCCGACGCCGAGGCTGGACGCCCCATCCAGGCCCGGATAGTCGGTCACGATGAGACAAGATTGAAAGCAGTCGCCCTATGATCCTCTGGTTCGGGAAGAAAAAGAAAAAAGAAGAGGCGCTCAAAGCTGGCGCCGAGATGGACGCGCCAGAGCTTTCCGAAGAGGAGCTTGCGGCCAAACAAGCCGAAGACGCGGAAGCGGAGCGAATCGCGGAAGAAGAGGCTGCACGAAAAGCAGCCGAGCAAGCCGAAATCGAGCGGAAAGTCGCTGAGGCTAATCGCGCCTGGGAAGACCGGCAAAAGCGGGAAGCTGCCGAAGCAGAGGCGAATGCTGCGCGTCTTGCCGAAGAGGCTCAGGCACGTGAGGCAGCCCGTCTACGGGCCGAAGAAGAGGCCGAACAAGCTCGCCTGAAAGCCGAGGCTGACGCAAAGGCCGCGCAAGCCGCCGCTGCCGCGCAAGCCGAAGCAGAACGCATCGCCCGCGAAGCAGAAGCAAAAGCCGCCGCCGATGCCGAAGCGCAACAGCAGGCAGAAGCGGCGCGCGCTGAAGCGGAGCGTCTGGCACGCGAAGCCGAAGACAAGCGCCTTGCCGACGAAGCCGCAGCTGAGGCGGCCCGCCAGGCGGAAGCCGAACGCTTAGCAAAAGAACGTGAAGCCGAAGAGGCGCGCCAAGCCGAGGCGGCGAGACAAGCTCAAGAAGAAAAAGCAAAAGCGGAACTCGCCCGACTCGAACAGCGCCGGGCTGATGAGGCCTCGCGGCAAGAATTGGCAGAGGAACGCGCGCGCCGCGAGGCCGAACGCCAAGCGGCAATCGCGCGCGGAGAACCTGACCCTTACGCCGAGGTCGTCGAGCCCGGCTTTTTCTCCAAACTCTCTTCAGGACTGGCAAAGTCTTCATCGAAGATGGGATCTTCGATCACCAGTCTGTTTTCTCAACGCAAGCTGGATGATGAGGCGCTTGAAGACTTAGAAGATATTTTGCTGACCTCAGATATGGGCGGGAAAGTCTCGGCACGCATCGTCGAGAATCTCGCGAAAACCCGCATGGACCGAGACGTTACGGATGAGGAAATCAAGATTGCGCTCGCCGATGAAATCGAAGCGATCATGTCGCCGCGCGAAGAGATCGTAGATTTCTCTGATGGGTCGCGTCCCCGCGTCGTCCTATTTGTCGGCGTCAATGGATCCGGCAAAACGACAACCATCGGCAAGATCGCTTCAAAGCTCCAAGACCAAGGCGCGAAAGCGCTCCTTGTCGCGGGCGATACATTCCGCGCCGCGGCGATTGAACAGTTGACCGTGTGGGGCGAGAGCGCGGGTATTCCTGTCATGGCGAAAGCGCCCGGCGCCGACGCTGCCGGACTGGTCTATGAAGCCATCGAAAAAGCCAAGGCCGATGATTTAGACCTCGTCCTCGTCGACACTGCCGGCCGCTTGCAGAACAAAACTGAACTCATGGCCGAACTTGCCAAAATCGTTCGAGTGACCCGCAAACTTGATCCAGATGCGCCCCACGACGTGATTTTGGTGCTAGACGCCACGGTCGGTCAAAATGCCTTAAGCCAAGTCGAAGCGTTTCGACACACAGCCGATGTCTCTGGCATCGTTATGACGAAGCTCGACGGAACGGCGAAGGGCGGCGTACTCGTCGCGATTGCCGAGGCGCATGCGCTACCGATTCATTTTGTCGGGGTTGGCGAAAAAGCAGAAGACCTTCAGCCCTTTTCGGCCCGCGCCTATGCCCGTGCTTTGGTTGGCCTCACGGATATGCCCGTCGAAGAGCCCGCCCCCGCATGAGCACCGAGAAAGACGACTTGCGGGCGCAAATGAAAGTGTTGCGTGACGAACTTGCCGCGCGCGATCCAGATGCGGGAGAGACCCTCGCCGAAAAATTTCCACTCAAACTTTTGGAGCGATACGGTCCGACAGTCGCGGTGTATTTGCCAATTGGCAGCGAAATCGATCCCCGCCCTTTAATGAGTAAACTCATCGACGCTGGCGCGAAGCTCGCCCTGCCCTGCGTGCAGGAAGATGGGTCTATGGTCTACCGGGCTTACAAACGCGGTGACATGCTCGAAAAACGCGATTTTGGCCTGCTAGAGCCCAATCCGGAAGTTCCCGAAGTTACGCCGACCCTGGTCATCACGCCGCTGCTCGCATTTGACCGGACCGGCAATCGGCTGGGCTATGGGAAAGGACACTATGATCGCGCGCTGACCCGGCTGCGAGACCAAGGACGCGTCTTTGTGTGCGGGCTCGCCTTTATCGGCCAAGAGGTGGACTCTATCCCGAGCGAAGATCATGACGTGCCGCTCGACTGGGTGATGACTGAGCGCGGATCTATTCCCCTCTTCATGATGCGCGCCATGTCCGACACGCCGCCAGACTCCGCCGCCTAGTCTCCCATTGGGCGAGTTGGCAAAGCACTTGCTTCTCTTTTCGGGCGAATGGAACGCGGGCAAAAAGAGAGTTTCAGATTACCGCACACGGAATGATTGCGTTCGCCACGAGAATGCGCCATTAGAGGACAAAATTGGGAGATCGAGTATGGGCCTTAGCCGCCCTCCACGCGCTATAACGATCGACGATGTCGCCGAACGCGCGGGTGTATCTGCAAAGACGGTGTCGCGGGTTTTGAACAATGAGCCCAATGTGCGACCGGCCAAGCGCGAGCTCGTCATGAAAGCCGCGCGCGATCTTGGCTATCGCCCAAATCCGGCAGCGCGAAGTCTGGCCGGCGCCCGCTCTTTTCTGATCGCTCATCTGCACGACAATCCGGTCCCCGAATATGTGACTGCCGTGAACTCTGGAATCTACGAAGCCTGCCGGGCAAATGGCTATTTTCTACTGCCAGAGCCGGTGGACCGGAATGCGCCAGATTTCATCGATCGCTTGCAAAGCTTTTTGATGACGTCGCGCGCCGATGGCGTCGTGTTGACCCCGCCATTGTGCGACGATCCCGATATATTGGCGCTTCTGAAAGATAATGGCACTGCCTATGCGAGCCTCTCGCCCGCCCGCCAACCAGAAAACACGCCCGTGATGCGGCTCGATGATCGTTTGGCTGCGATGGAAATGACGCGCCACTTGGTCGAGCTTGGCCATACGCGCATCGCCTTCATTGCCGGACCGGTTGGCCACAATGCCTCCACCGGACGACATGAAGGCTTTCTCGATGCGATGCACGAAGCCGGCTTGAAAGTGTCACCTGAGCTTATCGCGGAAGGGGACTATTCGTTACGTTCCGGCCTAGAGGCTGCGAACAAACTGATTGGCTCCAATCCAAAACCAACCGCGATATTTGCCGCGAATGACGATATGGCCGTGGGTGCGATGACTGCGGTCATGGCGGCGGGCTTCAAAGTTCCGGGCGAAATCTCGATCGCGGGTTATGATGATACGCGCCTCGCCTCTGCTGTTTGGCCACCGCTAACCACCATTCGTCAGCCCGTCGCTGAGATGGGACGCCGGGCGGCTGAGCGCTTGATGAACACCGATGACGAAGCCGGCGTAGAAGAAGTTTTCGACTTCGAGTTGATCGTTCGCCAATCGACGGGAAACATACCCACATAAAATATGGATTTCGGGTCGATTTGACTTGTTCCTGCGGGCAGCGACGCTAAACCATCTCTCAAATCATGGAGAAATCAGATGCGCTTTGCTTTAGCCGTCGCGGCCGGTGCTTTGTTGGCGGCCTGCACCACGACAGCCCCGTATTTATCCGCCACACCCGACGAACCCGAACCTGAGGCCATTGTGGATACAGAAACAGCCCCGATCACAGAAACCGTAACCGTGTCTGAAACGGACCCTTATATTTGGATGGAAGAGGTTGAGGGCGAGGCCGCCTTGGCCTGGGTAAATGCGCAAAACGATCGCTCCCTTGCGGCAATCAAAGCCAACAGCCTTTTTGATGACAATTACAATAAAGCCCTTGATCTCGCGACATCTACAGATCGTATCCCGTATGGCTCCGTTCGCGGGGGCCTGGTTTACAATTTCTGGCAAGATGAAACCAATGTGCGCGGTCTTTGGCGCCGGACGACGCTCGACAGCTACAAAACGGCAGACCCCGAATGGGAAACCGTTTTAGACTTTGACCAACTCGCTGCCGATGAAGACAAAAACTGGGTCTTTAAAGGATCAAACTGTTTCAAACCTGATGGCGCTGAAAAGACACTGTGCTTCATCGCGCTTTCGGATGGCGGGAAAGACGCCGTCATCAATCGTGAATTTGATCTCGATGCAAAAGCTTTTGTCGACGGTGGATTTGAAACGCTGGAAGCCAAACAAAGCGTCGCCTGGATTGATCATGACACAGTGCTGGTTGGAACCGATTGGGGCGGCGACGGATCGACGCTCACAGAGTCTGGCTATCCGTCTTCCGTTCGACTGTGGACGCGCGGCGAAGCGCTCGAGGACGCGAAGGAGCTCTATGCGGGTCAGAAAACCGATGTCGCTCTTTGGCCTTGGTCGACCGAGCTCGATGATGGGACAATGATCTATGGTGCGCTCGAGTCCGACACCTTTTTCACACGCACCTATTATCTCTTAGACGGCGAAGCGCCAGTCGCGTTTCCGCTTCCCAAAAAATCATCGCTCGGCGGCATCTATAAAGGGATGCAGTTTGTGACGCTCCAGGAAGATTGGACCATACGCGGCCAGGCCTTCAAAACCGGGGATCTCCTCGCCTTCGACCTGAAGAAATTCCTCGACACAAAGGAAATGCCACCACTGGATCTCGTTTTCCGGGCCAATGAGCGACAAGCGGTCAACGGAGTCGTCGTCTCGAAAACCGCAGCTTTGCTATCGATCAATGATAATGTGGTTGGCAAGATCCTCCGCCTAGAGCACGATTCAGAAGCTGGCTGGACAACCACCGATGTCGCGCTCCCTGGCACAGGCCAAGCGGGTATCGCCTTCGCAAATGATGATGAAGATACCGTCTTTGTGAACTATGAAGGCTTTCTCAGCCCAGACAGCTTGCTGACCTTTGACGCTGAGACAAACACAACAGAGGCGCTGAAATCGCTGCCTGCGAAGTTCGACGCTGAAGGCCTGACCGTTCAGCAAATGGAGGCCACGTCAACAGATGGGACAAAGATCCCATACTTCATTGTTCACCGCGAAGACATCACGCTTGATGGATCGACCCCAACTTTGCTCTATGGATATGGCGGCTTCAATGTTTCCATGCGTCCAAGCTATAGCGGCGGCATTGGTCGCATGTGGCTCGAGCGCGGCGGCGCTTATGTGCTGGCCAATATCCGGGGTGGCGGCGAATTTGGGCCCACGTGGCACCAGGCGGGTCTCAAAGGTGATCGCCAACGGATCTTCGATGACTTTATCGCGGTTGGTGAAGACTTGATCGCGAAACAGATCACCAGCGCTGATCACCTCGGTATTATGGGTGGATCGAATGGCGGGCTCTTGATGGGTGTGATGATTACACAGCGTCCAGACCTGTGGAACGCCGTCGTCGTGCAGGTGCCGCTTTTGGACATGCTGCGCTATCACAAGCTCCTTGCAGGCGCGTCTTGGGTCGATGAGTATGGCGATCCAGACAATCCGGAAGAACGCCCATTCTTGGAAGCAACATCGCCCTACAACAATTTCGATGCGAGTGCCGATTACCCAACCCCATTCTTTGTCACCTCGACCAAGGATGACCGGGTGCACCCGGCGCACGCGCGCAAAATGGCGAAATTGTTTGAGGACGCCGACAAGCCGTTCCTCTATTACGAAAACATAGATGGCGGGCACTCAGCTGCCGCCAATCAGACCGAGCGTGCAAAGCGTACGGCGCTTGAGTTCACATACCTCTATGACCGTTTGTTCCCCAAAGACGCTGGGGAATAGATAGACTCCGACAATATCGAGCGTAGACTGCCAAGATGGCCACTACGCTCGATATTCAACCCATTGCCGGTGCGCTCGGCGCTGAAATCTCTGGGGTGACCCTCGCGGAAGATCTTAGCAATGCGCAATTCGATGAGATCCACCAAGCGTTTTTGGATCACCACGTCATTTTCTTCCGCGACCAACAAAACCTCACACCCGACGCTCAGAAGCGGTTCGCGAGACGCTTTGGAACGCTGAACGTTCACCCCTATGTGGACGGAATGGACGGTCATCCAGAGCTTCTGGAAATCATCAAAGAGCCGGATGATAAGCTGAATTTCGGCGGCGGATGGCACTCAGATATGTCATTCTTGGAGGAACCGGCGCTCGGATCTGTTCTTTATGGCGTTGAGATCCCCTCCTATGGCGGTGACAC
>JBCBQS010000087.1:0-10797 GCA_039820085.1 Pseudomonadota bacterium | reverse complement strand
ATGAAACTTACTCAGGCTGCATGCGTTTTGCATCCAGGGCTGTCCTGCCTCTCGAACGTCACATTCTAGTCAGCTTACCGTCCTTTCGCTACCGCATCAATCTCGTCGATGAAGATGATACAGGGCGCATTGCGCTTCGCTTGTTCAAACATGTCACGGACGCGGCTGGCGCCGACACCGACAAACATTTCAACAAAATCTGACCCTGAAATCGTAAAGAATGGCACGCCTGCTTCACCTGCGATCGCACGTGCGAGCAGTGTTTTACCGGTTCCGGGAGGGCCGACCAAAAGCGCGCCTTTGGGGATCTTACCGCCAAGACGTTGGAATTTGGCTGGGTCTTTCAAGAAATCGACGACTTCTTCCAGCTCTTCTTTGGCTTCATCAACGCCGGCCACATCATCAAATGTCACCCGGCCTTGTTTCTCGGTCAAAAGACGGGCGCGAGATTTGCCAAAGCTCATCGCGCCGCGACCGCCGCCACCGGCCTGCATTTGGCGCATGAAGAAGAAGAGGATCGCAACAATGAAAATGATCGGCAATAAGCCCATGATCAGATCGCCGAGATTGAAGCCTGTATCCGGATCATCGACCACAGATGGAACATCGAGTTCGATCATGCGCTCTCGCAGGGCGCCAAGGTCTTGGCTTTTCTGCGCATAGATCCGTTCATTGCCTGTCGTCACCGCCGTCACACGGGTGGGGGTGATGATGACTTCTTGCAGCTGTTTATTTTCTGCCAGCTCGTAGACCTCAGAGATATCTACTCTTTGAGCGTTCGCCTGAGACGGGTTGCTTTGCATCACGGCCAATAGGCCCAGGAGGAGGACAGCGATCAGTCCCCAAACAGCGAGATTTCGCATATTCATCGATCAATCCAGACTTTCGTAAAATCACTTGTCTATAATATAGGCAAACGTTTCCATGAAAACGACTCAAATCGTGTCAATCTGTGCCATAAGCTTCATCTATGAGCGGATATTGGGCGTCTACGGGCGCCTGTGTGAGGGATAATTGATGACCGACGCGCTAAAAGTCTATGGCCCATTAGCAGCTATCATACTGATTTTATTGATAATTACGATGCGTTTCATTGCGCCGCCGCCGCCAATGGAATTACGTTTCGCCGCAGGCGGTGTGGATGGGCAATATTTTCAGCTCGCGCAGCAATATGCGGACGCACTCGAGCAGCATGGAATCACAGTCGACGTTTTAGAAACCGCAGGGACCGTCGAAAACTATGCCCTCTTGCGCGACGGCGAGGCCGATGTCGCCTTGTTGCAGGGCGGAATCGCGACGGATGCCGACCGAGAGGCGGTGCAGTCGCTCGGTGGCGTTTTGGCCGAACCCTTTTGGATTTTTGTCCGGTCTGATCGATCCGCACGAGACTTTGGAGACCTTAGCGGCGCAACCATCGCGGCCGGTCCAACCGGGTCAGGCACGCGTGCAATGACTGAGCGGTTGCAACGCGAATGGGGCGGGCAATGGTCGGAGGTGTCACCGCTTTCGGGCGGCGCCGCCGCGAGCGCATTGATCAATGGACAAGTGGATGCGGCCGTCTTCACCGCATCCGTCGATGCGAGTTATGTCCGGCAATTGCTGAACAGTGAAACAATCCGTCTGATTGGTGTGCGCCGCGCCAATGGCTTAGCCATGCGCGACGCCGCGCTGGCGCCGGTGACGCTGTATGAAGGCGTGGTCGATATGAACCGCAATATCCCGAACCGGAATACATCGCTCATCGCCGCGATCGCGCAGCTCGGTGTGCGCGAGGATCTTCATCCCGCACTTCAGGCGGTGCTGTTAGAAACGGCTGAGCCGATCCATGATGGCGGCACAATGATTACACCCGGCGGGACGTTTCCAGACGCCACGCAGACAGATCTTTCGCTCTCGTCGGAAGCGCGTCGGTATTATCGCAAAGGCCCGACCTTCTTGCGGCGTTACTTTTCGTTCGGATGGGCCAATTTCCTCGAACGGGCTTGGGTCTTTCTGATCCCGTTGATCACTTTGATGATCCCACTGGTTCAAATGGCGCCGCCGGTCTATCGCTGGCGTATCCGACGCAAGATTTACATTTGGTACAATGATTTGCACGAACTCGAACGACGCGGGTTTGATGGCAATGATGCTGAGCGCCAATCCGTTTTGGCCGATTTGCAAAAGCTGCAGCATGAAGTCGGCCAGGTTGATGTGCCGGTCTCTTATAATGATGAACTGTACCACTTGCGCAGCCATATCAATTTCGTTGAAGCGCTCATCGCACGTCAATCGATTAGAGCCACGACCTGAAGCGCTGGATCAGTTTTGGTGCAGGCACCTTTTAGGTCCACCAATTGACGCCACGCTTCGGCTCACACATAGTTCCAAAAAAGAACTTAAGGAGGACCTGGCGTGAAACCAGTTGTCTTAGTGATCGGAGCTGGCGCCGGTATAGGCGGCACGGTCGGAACAAAGTTTGCGAGTGAAGGCTATCATGCGGTGCTTTGTCGGCGCTCCGACAAAGACGGGCTCGATAAGCTCGTTGATGGCATCAAGTCGGCGGGTGGCGAAGCGACCGGACTGTTGCTCAATGCCATCGATGACAATGCGATCGAAGATGCAGTGACGCATGTCGAGGCGAATATCGGCCCCATCGAGGTTGTGATTTATAATCTCGGGGCTCAAATCGGCGATCGCCCGCTCGAAGAGACCAGCTACAAAGCCTTCGAGATGGGCTGGCGGCTCGCGACCTTTGGACTGTTTCGCTTGGCAAAAACCGTGTGTCCATTGATGGAAGAACGCGGCAGCGGCAAGATTTTGGTCACGTCGGCGACCGCCGCCGTCCGTGGGAATAAGGGCCAGCATTCGCATGCGGCAGCCATGGGTGGACGGCGGATGCTGTGTCAGACTTTGAACGCCCAATACGCGCCCAAAGGGATTCATGTGGCCCATATTATCGTCGATGGCGCGGTCGACGCGCCGGACACATTAGGGAAATTGCTAGGGCCCGAACTGTTTCAAAAACTACGGGAAACACGCGGCGCGGAGGATGGATTGCTTTTACCTGTCGAAATGGCCGAGACCTATTATCACCTCGCCACACAACATCGCAGCGCCTGGACCCACGAACTAGATCTTCGGGTTTTCTCAGACGTTGCTTGGTGGAACCATCCTTAAAGAGAGCACTCATTAGAACCGCCGCAGCTGCTGTCTTATCTGACAGTGGTTGGGCGGGCGTATTTCTCGCGACAATGACGGCATGCGCTCATTATGTATCGCTCTGGCCGTTCTTTGCTTGGCGACCACACAAGCTCTCGCCGCACCGGCTGCGTCGAAGAGCCATTTCACGATCGAAAATCTCAGCAATGCGATGATCAAGATCCAGATTTTCACAGCCGATGATTATTTCGGGATGTCGACCCCAGACCAGTTTGGATTGGCAGCATTAAGCCAGCGCACGTTCAATTGTCCAAGCCGAGACCGCTATGCGTGCCGCATCGAAGTCACGGCAAAACAAGTCCCAATCTGCGTCGACCTGTTGCCCGCAAATGAACATGCCGTTTTAAGGCTAAGCAACAACGCCACCCTGACTGTCGTGCAAACGCGAAAGGGTGGCTTTGTCTGTGAGATCTCGCAAGGCGCGGACTCGTGAATCTTTACTTGTTGGGTTGCGGCGTTGTCCGCAGATACGGGCGGACTTCTGTATACCCTTTCGGAAACAGCTCATCGGCTTCCTCATTACTGACGCTCGGGACGATGATGACATTGTCCCCGTCTTGCCAATTGACCGGTGTCGCCACTTTGTAATTGTCCGTCAGCTGCAAACTGTCGATCAGGCGCAGAATTTCATCAAAGTTCCGACCCGCCGATGGAGGATAGATGATCGAGGCGCGGATCTTTTTATTATTGTCGATCACATAAACCGCCCGCACGGTGACTTTCGCGTCGGCGTTCGGATGGATCATATTGTAAAGCGTCGCGACTCTCTTGTCCGGGTCACCGATGATCGGAAAGTTCACAATCGCGTTCTGCGTGTCTTCAATATCCGCGATCCACTTTTTGTGTTGCTCAACCGTGTCGACAGAAATGACCAAAGCTTTGGCGCCGCGCTCCGCCAGTTTGTCTTTCAAGTGCGCCGTGTAGCCAAGCTCCGTGGTGCAAACAGGCGTAAAGTCGGCGGGGTGTGAGAAAAACACGACCCAGTCGTCTCCGATCCAATCATGAAACCTGATCCGACCTTGTGTGGTTTCGGCTTCGAAGTCGGGGGCGGTGTCGCCGAGCAGCAGACTCATCTCACTTGTCCTTGTGAATAGGCTTGATTTCTGCAGCAAAAGTGAGGCTTAAGAGAGGGCGTTCCAACCGTGAATGTCTGACTCGCAGGTTTAGTTTTCCTGCATAATACACCGGAGGCCCAATGCGCCGATTGATTTTGATGCGACACGCCAAGACAGAAGCGTGGTCGGAAGGCATCGATGATCATGCCCGCGCGTTGACTCCGACCGGTCATGAGGCGGCCATCGCCATGGCCATTGCACTGAAAGACAAAGGCTGGGTGCCGAGCAAAGCGGTCGTTTCAACGGCGCGGCGCACCCGCGAAACCTGGACTCATTTGTCAAAGGTGTTCGACACTGACGCGATGACGCTTGAAGATGATCTTTATCTCGCAGGCGAACGTGGAATCGCTGACATCATCTCGGACCAAAGCGACGCGGCGACGCTCATCATCATCGGTCACAATCCGGGCTTACACGATCTTTCTCTTAGCATTTTGCGCGCGGCGGGGAGTTTCGATCATCGCGCGGCCATGCGGATCGCTGCAAAACTGCCAACCGGCGGTGCCGTGCTGTTTGAAGCCGACGAGGATGGCGCATTCAGTCCTGAACAGTTTCGCTTGTGTGATTTCATCAAGCCCAAAGATCTTTTGGAAACCTGAGGCCCGGAGTCAAAATCGCCCCGCCAAACGGCAGGGCGATCGGGCAGAACCGGGTCTTTCGAGACTATCGGCTCTGGTGACGGCGGTCGCGGCGGCGTCGCCGCACGAGGAGATGATCTCGACCTGAGACTTTCGCCTCTTGCTGAAGCACCGGCAAGATCAGCGCTGCTGGTTCGTCTTGAGGCGCCTCGATCGAAAAAATAGGTGAGGAGCTGACAGTCGTTTCTGTGACTTGGGAGGAAGTCGCGTGCATTGTTTTTTTATCCTTCTTAGTGGGCCCGGGTCTGCCGGGGCCAGCCGACCCTTTTGAGTTCTGACTGACACACTCTATTTAACACACCACATATCGTTTTTCAATATGTAGATATCGTTTTTCGGTAATTTTTCTCAGGCTAAAATTCTGAAAGTGTAAAATATTCAACGCATTACGGAAAATCAGGGTTCATAGAATTTTTGCACAAGGATCACGGGTTCGTGGCGCCAAGGCGCGATCTTACGCCTGTTTTGGATCTTGGAAGCCAAATGACATTTGCTGAGTCTGGCCAGGCGATGACCGCCAAGCGCCGGACTTTGACGCACCGTGACGCGCGCTCCGGTGCCGATACTTATCGAGATGCAAAGCGGGCAAGCACTGTATGAAGCTTGCAAGGGTTGCGGCCCGCAGCTCATGCCCTGACTTTTGGTATTGCTGGCGCGTGCTCATGGCGGCTTGCCAGGTCTCACGCACCGACAGCGCTCCGATGTCCAAATACGGTTTCAAGGCCTGGTAAGCCTCACGTCCGGACAGGGCGACCATTGGATCGCTTGCGCCAGCGCCCGAGGGCGAGCCGAGAATCGAGCGCAAAGCGTCAATCGCCGCGCGGCGTCCCCCCACCACGGATGATGCTTCTTTGTGGTCATTATCAATCATGTCTGGCCAATACCCCACGCCGACATTGGCGGCATGCGAGACATCAGCCGCTTCGCGGCGTGGCTCGGACATAAACGCTTCCCAATCGGAATCGACGTCGAAGAAACCTGATTGGGTCGGCAGCGGTCCATATTGTTGATGAACTCGGAGGGCAACGCCAGCCCGCATGGCCCAAGCCTCTAGCGGGCGATCTGACACGTGAGTCTCCGGCGTTTCATGCGTGTGAATGCTGAGCACCCGATGAGACCGATGCAGCTCAGAAAAAATCTCCACCGCTGCCCCATACCGGATGTGCAATTGCGCCCCGCGCCGATCAAGGGCGACTTGAAGATCGCGCAAAGACTCGACCAGGAATTGTCGGCGCCGTGGAGTCGCTGCGTCCCAGGCATCCGGATCGAAAATGTAGAGCGCAATCACGCGCCCACCATCGCGTTCCGCGCTCTGCCCCGCCGCACGCAAAGCGGCGTGATCATGCACGCGCAAATCGTTTTTGAACCAGACCGTGTGTAATCCAAGCATGGAACATATATAGAACATTGTACCGATTTGTCCACACCCTTTTTGTGGCCCGCCGGCTCAACCGCCGCAACTTGCAGGTGATTGTTTCGGATCCAATGAATATTTAAATGAATATGTGAAAGATACAGAAGTATATCGATATATTTATATTTACGATCTTCTTCATAGAGATCTTTTGGATGCTTATGATTACAAAAGCGATAGGATTGGTGACGATGCAGACATCATCCGCCCCGCCGCGCCAACGACGATCAAACTCGATCCTGAGCGCTCTTATCGGAGTGGTTTAACCGCAAGGCAGCAGGCATGGATAAATATTGGCCTGGCTCTGATTGGGCTATCTTTCCTTACAATCCCAAACCTCGCCGGTTAGGGTCGACGTCAGAACCCACCAGGCATCTTTTTTGTGATTTTGGCCTGGCGCGCAGGCGTGATCCTTGTCGGCGTGACCGTCCGATTGATAGGTCATAGGCTTAACCCCCCCGAAGAGCCGTCGCCCCCATGTCTTTATTCGATTTTGATTCCTCTTTATTGCGAGGCCGCGCTGATCCCCCAGATCGTGGCAGCCATGACCGCGCTGAATTGGCCAGCCAACAAGCTCGACATTCAGCTTCTTATTGAAGCCGATGATTGCGACACTCTGAATGCGGCACGCGCCATACACTTGCCCTCATACATTAATATCACCTCAATCCCGGCGGGCGGGCCACGGACGAAACCGAACGCTTTGAACTATGGCCTGGCCCGGGCGCGGGGCGCATATGTCACCGTCTATGATGCTGAGGATTTGCCCGATCCGGATCAGCTCAGAACCGTGCATGCAGCGTTTCAAACTGCCTCAGAGACGACCGGTTGCGTCCAAGCGCCGCTAATTGCCGACAATGCCGAACAGACCTGGCTGACAGCCCATTGGGCGCTTGAGTATCGGGTTCAGTTCGGTCTTATGCTGCGAGGTTTGAGCGCTTTGCGCCTCCCCGTCCTACTGGGCGGCACCAGCAATCACTTTCGAACATCCGATCTCGTCCGCCTGGGCGGGTGGGATGCTTGGAACGTCACCGAAGATGCAGATTTAGGGATTCGTCTTGCCCGCGCCGGTCTGACCTGCGCCTATTGTCCAGCGCCCACGACGGAAGATGCGCCGCGACGATTGTCCGTTTGGATTGCACAGCGCAGTCGATGGATTAAAGGATTTTTACAGACTTGGTTGGTGCTGATGCGCCGACCCAAACAGGCCTACTTAGAGCTTGGTCCGATCGGCTTTGTTTCGGCTCAGCTGTCCTTGATCGCGGCGATCCTTGCCCCCCTCGCCTTCGCGCCCTGCCTCATCCTTGTCGGACTCGTCTCGATCATAGACCCGTGGCAAATTGGGCTCGTGGGTAAAGCGCTGATTGTTTTTTCGTTGTCGGTCAGTCTGATTGGTGATCTCACCGCGCCTGGACGATGGAGCCTGATGCGCGTCACAGCTATGGTCACACGCCCACTTTATTGGCCTTTGCACACATTGGCAGCCATTCGAGCGGTTTGGGAGCTTGCGAAACGTCCCTTTTTCTGGGCAAAGACGCCGCACCGCCCGCGCCAAGAAAAGACCTATACCTCGCCATGCCCTACGTGCTCGATTGGATCATCAGCCTCAGCATCGCCGCCGGATTGATCGCCCTCGGCGTGTTCGCGCACTCTAAAATCGGAACGATGCGAAAAAAAGACCAGCGCCCGCATCAAGTGCCATGGGGTCTGGTGATGATTGGCTGCGTGTTCGGTCTGTTTCTCGTCGTGGTGCACCTCCTGAATCTGGTTGGGGTCGAAACCGGGCCTGAGAACAGCGTGTTCGGGACGTTTTAGGCCACGCCATAAACAGGTGTGGGCGCGGCAAATCGGATCTAACCCAACGTCAAACATGGTCATTTCCGGTTGTCGCCGTTATGTTGACGCTTACGCAAACGATACCTGGTGACTGACACACCAATACGGGAGATCATGAATGGCCTTTGACGCTCCAGAAGAGCTTGAAACCTTCCGCACGGAAGTGCGCGACTGGTTAGACGCAAACTGCCCTGAAAGCATGCGCACACCGCTGAAAGACGATGAAGTTGTCTGGGGTGGAACGCGCGAGAAATTCAAAAATCCAGACTCCAAAGTCTGGCTCGAACGGATGGGCGAGAAAGGCTGGACGGCCCCGGAATGGCCCGCTGAATATGGCGGCGGCGGGTTAAGCAAAGCGCAAGCGCGCGTGCTCCAACAAGAGCTGCGCCGGATCAAAGCGCGTCCCCCACTGTTTTCATTCGGTCTCTGGATGTTCGGTCCGGCCCTGTTGGAATTTGGCAATGAAGAACAAAAGAAGCGCTTCATTCCTGATATCGTCATGGGCAAGACACGCTGGTGCCAAGGCTATTCTGAGCCAGGTGCCGGGTCCGACCTCGCGGGTCTACAAACCAAATGCGAAGATCAAGGTGATCATTGGCTGATCAACGGCCAGAAAGTTTGGACCTCTTATGCGGACCAGGCGGATTGGATCTTCTGCCTTGTCCGTACTGATAAGACCGTAAAGCATGAGGGCATCAGCTTCCTTGTTTTCGACATGGAATCAGAAGGCGTCGAAGCGCGTCCGATCAAACTGATTTCTGGCTCGTCGCCCTTCTGCGAAACCTTCTTCACGGACGTAAAAGTGCCGAAAGACCAATTGGTTGGGCAGCTGAATGCCGGTTGGACCATCGCCAAACGGCTGTTGCAGTTCGAACGCTCGTCTATCTCTGCTGGCGGGTTTGGCGGCACGGGTGGATCTGGCATCCTACCGCCACAAGAATATGCCAAGCAGCATGTTGGCGTTGACGAAACCGGCCGCGTCTCTGACGGCGACTTGCGCGCGCGGATCACCGATCACTTGATGTATGCGAAAGCCTTTGGCTTGACCGTCCAACGCTCCACCGAAGAAGCCAAAGCTGGTCAAGAAGTCGGTCATACCGCGTCGATCATGAAATATGCGGCCGCGAAAATGAACCAAGACAAGTGCGAGCTTCTGGTTGAGGCGCTCGGCACGGATGGTCTCGGCTGGTCGGGTGACGGATTTGCCGACGACGCCAAAAAGGCCACGCGTGGCTGGCTGCGCTCAAAAGGCAATTCAATCGAAGGCGGGACAAGTGAGATCAATTTGAACGTGGTCGCGAAACGCGTTCTCGGACTGCGGGAGCACCAATAATGGGCTTTATCCTCTCTGAAGACCAACAAATGCTGCGCGATACGGCGATGGCCTTCGCGCGCGATGAATTGCCCGTCACGCATTTGCGCGACCTGCGCGATGCCGGCGCGAATGGCGTCGACGCGACAAGCCGTGCCAAGCTTGCCGAGCTTGGCTTTTTCGGCGTGCTCGTCCCAGAAGAGTTTGATGGCGTCGGCCTTGGCATGGTCGCGATGGGCCAAATCATGGAAGCGCAAGGGCGCACAATTGCTGCGACGCCGCTTCTGCAAACCGCTGTCCTCGGCACAAGTGTTTTAACCCTCGGCGGCTCCGAAGCGCAAAAGTCAGAATGGCTGCCAAAGATTGCCAGCGGTGAAGCGACATTTGCCGTCGCGGTCGATGAAGGCACGCACCACGCGCCCCTCAACATTGCAACCGAAGCCGAGCGCAATGGCCAAGGCTATACGCTGAACGGTGCCAAGCGCTATGTCACGGATGGCCATCACGCGGATGTCTTCATCATCGCGGCACGGACATTTGGCGAATCTGGCCAAGCCCACGGGATCAGCCTGTTCCTGGTGCCCAATGATGCAAGCGGATTGACGGTTCAGGCACTGAACACAGTTGACTCCCACGGCGCAGCACACCTGCACCTCGAAGACGTTGCGGTTGGCGAAGATCAAGTCATCGGCGCGGTTGATGCCGGTTGGGAAATCCTCGAACCGGCGCTCGATCGCGGGCGGATCGCGCTTGCCGCAGAAGCGCTGGGCAGCGCCCAAGCGGCGTTTGATATGACGCTCGAATATTTGCAAACCCGCAAACAATTCGGCCAGCTGATTGGATCATTCCAGAGCCTCCAGCACCGCGCGGCGAAGATGTTCACTGAACTCGAACTGACCCGGTCTTGCATCGCTGCGGCGCTCTCGGGCGTTGATGAGAATCGCAATGACATTGCCGAGCTTGCCAGCCTGGCAAAAGCACGGGCATCGGAGCTTATCCATCTTGTCTCGAACGAGACCGTCCAATTCCATGGCGGGATCGGTATGACAGATGCGCACGATAGCGGGCTTTATATGAAGCGCGCGCGGGTCCAAGAAGCCTTGCTTGGCGGGGCGAGCTATCACCGTGATCGCTATGCAAAATTAAACGGGTTCTAAGTCAGACCAATTGACCGGGAAACCCGCACGAGATTAGGCTCTCCACAAGACTGTGTGGGGAGCCTTTTTTTATCCGCTTTATTCCCTTTCTGATCGCGATTGCCGTGTTCGCTTTGTCACTCTG
>JBCBQS010000086.1:0-10911 GCA_039820085.1 Pseudomonadota bacterium | reverse complement strand
GCCATTTATATTGATAGCGACGGCCTTGGCTTCAGCCTTAGTCGCTATCTTTACCCCTCATCATGTGGCTGCTGCCTTGTGCAGCTGGCTTATTCTGCAAGCTTATTTATTTTTTGAAATCAGATTCCATAGCGCTTCGAGCCAGAACGCTGCGACGAGTCGGTTTCTTCCACCTCAATTTTTTGCCTCATTTATCGTCATCTGGCTTATTGCGACGGCGTCTTTTGGCATGGGGTACTACTCAGCGAACGAAAGTCCGCCAGATCCTTGGCAAAACGCTTTTGCCATTATCGTGGTCGGTTTTGCTTTCGGTCTCTCGCTGACTTTGCTTCGTTATCTATCCCTCTCATCGTCTCTCGCTCAGCCGCTAAGACATGATCTACAAAATTGGGCCCGAGCATCGGTTTGGTATTGCGGTGTCTCTTTCGTCTGCGTGCTTGTTTTGGCGCTTGGAGTCATCAGTTCTCCAAGGGCAGTGCTTCAGACACTAATGTTCCTATCGCTGTTGCCAGGTCTGGAGTGGTTGGTGCGGACATTGATTAAAACCACGGGTGGCGTTTCGCTTTCCACGGGCAATACAACAATGCGGGTTTTGTTTAGTCGGCTTAATCCCGTGCAAAGCGCGTTTGAGCGATTGGAAGGCACATTTGGAATAGATATCCGCAGCACCTGGGCGCTTACTTTCATCAAGCGAAGGGCGATGCCGATCGCTGTCTCTTTGAGCATCTTTGGATGGCTTTCTACATCTTTGGTCGTGATTGATACCTTCCAGGCGGGCCTGCATGAGCGCTTTGGCGCGCCAATCTCTAATCGCGCCTTACCGCCTGGGCTTCACATAAAAGCGCCTTGGCCGATTGAAACGGTTGAACGCATTGATGTTGCGCGCGTTCGAACGCTGCCTCTTGGGTTCAGCGGACCGCGCCAAGGCGCGTCTCTTTTGTGGACCAAACAGCATGCAAAAGAGGAATACAATTTATTGCTCGGCGACGGGCGCGATTTGGTAACTATCAACGCACTCCTTCATTACAAAGTGAATGACCCTTGGTTGTTTCATTACCGAGGACAAAACCCAGAGGAAATGCTGAGCGTTGCCGCAGAGCAGGCAATCTTAAACAAAACTGTCAACCGATCGTTGGATAATGTGCTGTCGGAGAACACCTCACTTCTTGCGGCGAATATCGAAGATGAAATTCGCCGCAGAGCCTTGGCCTACGAGATTGGTGTCGAAATCGTAGGTTTATCGCTTCAAGGTCTGCATCCGCCAATAGATGTTGCAGAAGACTACCAAGCGGTAGTGAGCGCCCAACACGAGCGTGAGATTTCGATTTTAAACGCGCACAATTATGAAATTCAAACTCTCCACTCAGCACGCGCGACAGCGGTGGAACTTGTCCAATTGGCGCAAGCGAACGCCGCCGCGCTCCTAGCAGAATCTCAGGGCAGCGCCGACGCGTTTCAAGCGCGCCAAAAAGCGCATGAGAACGCGCCAGAGCCTTTTGAACAAAGGCTTCGGCTCGCTGCACTAGAACGCCTCCTATCCGATCAAACCTTCGTCGTTTTGGATGCCAGAATTGAGCAAGATGGAGGTATTTTTTGGTTCGAGGATGAGCAATGAACACGCCGAATTTGACTGATACGCCCCATTCGACTGAGGAAGCGACTGAACATCGTTCGAACCCGGTTTTTCGTTATTTCATTGGCGCACTTTGCGTGCTCGCAATCTTACTCTTTTCGATTTCTTTTACCGTTAAGGAAGGCCGAGAGAGCGTTGTACTGCGGTTTGGCGAACCGGTTCGCGTGGCCGGGAACGCAGGATTACACTTTAAAGCTCCTTGGCCTGTCGAACGCGTTCGTGAAATTGATATTCGAAGCCGGTCTATCTCTACGCCCCATACGGAATTATTGACGAGAGACCGGAAGAATATCGTTTTGATGACGGGTGCGGCGTGGCGCCCAAGCGATCCGGTTTTGTTTTATCGTGCTGTGCCATCGCTTGAGGACGCAGATGAAAAAGTCATCGGATTGCTCGTAAACTCCACCATTGCTGTGTTTGGACGTTATGACCTTTCCGCGCTGGTCTCCACCGACAAGGAGACATTGAAAATCAGCGACATTGAACAAGACCTATTACGCGCGGTGAATGAGGTGTCGCAAAGCAAGTATGGAATTGAGATCATCCATGCCGGATTTAAACGCGTATCGCTCCCGGAGCAGAATGTCATTTTTGTTCTGGAGCAAATGCGCGCGGAACGTCGGCAATTTGCAGAACAATTCCGAGCAGATGGAAAACTGCAGGCTGCACAAATTCGAAGCGCGGCAGACCTCGAGGCAGCGCGCATTCTTGCAGACGCAAATGCTCGCGCCGCGCGCATCCTTGGACAGGCAGAGGCTGACGCAGCTGAGATTTACGCACAAGCTCACAATGCCGATCCTGAGTTTTATCGTTTCATACGATCGGTTGAGAGCATGGGCGAAACGCTTGGCGAGAATGCCATCGTAATGCTCAGAACCGACACAGCCCCGTTTAATCTTTTGACTGAGCCGGAGCGAACACTTCAAGGGTCGGTATCAGACACAGAAAGGACCGCGGCGCCAATTCAAGGGGAGATTGAATGACCATCTCTGGTTTGATCAGGCGCCGGCGAGTTACGAACAAAATCGCGAAAGACTCGGTATTGAATGAAGCCTCGATTGCCGCGGGGCCTCTCATCGAGCTCGCTAAAACCGCCTGGCAGCGGATCCTCTACGTCAATCTTGGTTTGATTTGTATCTACGCAGTTTCAGGGTTCACTATAATTGACGCAAATCAGGTCGGTGTGGTTATGCGGTTCGGCGAAATTACGCGTTCGAACGACCAACCCATTGTTCACGAGCCTGGCATTTTATTCGCCCTGCCTAAACCGGTTGACCGGGTCTATAAAATCGAAGTCGATCGGGTGGAAACGATGGTCTTGAACGAGTTGGCACCGCCAAGCTGGTCAGGGTCGGACCTCGAAAATGCTGATGGGCAAATTGACGATAGCCCAATTATCACGACACTTTTTAACCGCCTCGATGCTTCAATAGATCCTGAAGCTCACGGGTACGTCTTAACCGGTGACCGTAACATTTTACACATGCAAATTACCGCCCGCTACCGCGTGAGCGACCCGGTCAGACATGCCTTTTATGTGTCAAATTCTGAAGACACACTCAGGTCAGCACTTCTGGAGAGCTCAATAAAATCAGCTGGCTCGTCAAAGCTCGATGGTCTGCTGGGAGCGGGCCGAGATTTGTTCGCGCGAATGGTCTTGGAAGATGCCCAATTTCGGTTGAACCAAGTTGATGTCGGCCTTGAGATTGTCAGCATTGAGTTGGAAAATCTTTCGCCGCCGGAGCAAGTCTCAGACTCATTTGATGCGGTGCAGAGCGCGTTCATCGAAGCACAAACACAAACTCAGGATGCCAAAGCATACGCAGCTGAAATCGTTCCAGCAGCGCAAGCCCAGGCCAAACAAATAATCGATCAAGCGCAAGCCGCGGCGACGCATGAGATTTCCAATGCGACTTCGATTGCAAACAGTTTCATGGCGCTCCTTCCGTCTTATTCGCGGCACCCAACAATCGTTCGGTCGCGTATCCATCGCGACGCGATTGAACGGACCCTCGGACAAGTCGCAAGGATCAGTTTCGTCCCTCCTCCTATTTCGGACACCTATAACGGGACCAGGTTTCGCGTTCTCATACCACGTCTTGGTAATGATCGCGCTGACGACTCAACGCCAGAGGCCATTCAAGACCTCACTCCGGCAAACGAAGAAAGCGTCTCTTCCGCGAGCGATGCTGTGCTCTCAAGGGGAGAAGAAGGAGGAACAACATCGCCATGAGCACCACAATTGAATCCAAGCTCCAAAGCGTGACCCCGTTTAGGTCTAACGGCGCGTCCGGGCAAATTGAAGATATCAGTTTGACGAATGAAGAGAGAAACTCGATTTCTCGAAGGCTAGGCGCCAACCTGTTTGGGGCTGGTTTGTTATGTGTCGGGGTATTGATCGAGCGATCGTTTGAGGGCCAAGCGGAGATTGGACAGCTGGTTCAAGCGATCGCTGCATTAATTGTCAGCATAAGCGTATTCTACAAGGCGGTGTCTGGCTTCTTTGCCAACCCAACACGGCACTATACCGAGCAACTCGTTGCACTGGCGGTTTTTGCAGCGATCGCGGCGGGTGATTTTGTTTCAGCGGCTTTGGTTCCGCTATTGCTTGAGCTCGGGCATTTGTTTGAAGAACGCAGCGCCTTGGGCGCGCAAGCAGCCATTAAACGATTGCGCGTTCTGTGCACGCGCGGCGCCAAGATTATTCAAGGCAAAGAAGAGCGATCAATCTCGTCTGAGGATATCGAACCTGGAATGGTATTGGTCACCCGCCCAGGAGACGTAATCGCGGCGGATGGTTTGGTAAAATCAGGTTATGCCAGCATTGATCAAAGTCCAGTAACTGGCGAGTCCAATCCTGTCAGTGTGGCCCCAGGGGATTCTGTATATGCGGGGAGCGTAAATCTTGATGGCCTGATTCAAATCCAAGTCGAAAAGGCCGGAAATCAGACCGTGCTTGGCGAAGTTATTCGTGTCCTTCAAGAAGTCGAGAACGCTAAAACGCCAATCGTTCGAATGCTTGAAAGAGGTGCGAGCTATTACCTTCCTTTCATAATCGCGCTTGGCGCAACCGTGCTCTTTTTAACCGCTGACCTCGATAGATTTATCACGGTATTGATTGTCGCCTGTCCGTGTGCGTTGGTGCTTGCTGCTCCAGCCGCGATGGTCGCCTCCATGTCTAGGGCCACGGAGCGGTCGATATTAATCAAGAATGCGGCGTTTCTAGAAAAAGTCGCAACGCTTGATACGCTGGTTCTGGATAAAACTGGAACGCTGACGACGGGCGCTCAATCTGTAACCGGAATTCGCACGTTTGGGCCTCTTTCCAAGACAGAGGTACTTGGACTCGCAGCGGCAACCTCGCGAGGGTCTGGGCATCCCGCCTCGCGCGCGATCTCTAAAGAAGCGCAATTACAAGATTTAGAGCTTCCTGAAGCAACGTCATTCCATGAGGCTTCGGGTCGAGGCGCTGAGGCTCATATAGGAGATCACCATATTCGCATTGGCAGAGCTTCCTGGCTTGCTGAGTATGGAATTGAAATTCCTGCAGAAGAAACAGAGACGGGCGTCTGGGTCGCGTCTGGCGATCGAGCCATTGGGTTTATTTCTTTATTCGACCAACCACGTGCAGAAGCTGCGGATGTCATAGATTCGATGCGCAATTTGGGATTTTCACGCATTGTATTGCTGACGGGCGATAAATCAGAAGTCGCAGAACGTGTCGCACGCGAACTCGATTTGGATGATGTCATCGCTGAGGTATTGCCTGCAGAAAAGCTGGAACTTGTCCGCCGCGAACAGCAGGCGGGGCGGCGCGTATTGATGGTGGGAGATGGCATGAATGATGCGCTCGCGCTCTCCGTAGCCGAGATAGGTATCGCTATTGGCGCAGATATGAATGAAGTTGCATTAGGCGGTGCAGATGTCGCACTGCTTTCCAATGACCTACGACGTTTGCCTGAAACCATTCGCTTAGCCGATGAAACACGGCAAGTTATCTTTGAGAACGTATTTATAGGGCTATTTTTCTCGGTGTTTATGCTGGGGCTTGCATCATTCGGCGTGATCAATCCGCTCGCCGGCGCTGTACTGCATAATGCAGGGGCGATTTTTGTCGTACTGAATAGCTCGCGCTTACTTGAGAAAAGACATCAAGCTTCGAGTACGCCTGTGATCGAGAGTACCGCCATAACCGAGTAATCCCCCAGCTCCCTTAGATGTTTGGGGAGTTCAGCCCATCGAATGAAGTAAGACTAAAGGCGCAATATGAAAATAAATCATGGAGTATTTTTGGTATCCGCGTGCTTATGTTGCGGTGTCAGCGCGGCCCAAGAGATAACCCCTGAACCACCGAGCGCACCTTCGAATCAATTGGATGACGTCACGATTGAGCTTTTATACTTCGGTGTGACAAAGGATATAACCGACAAAATAAACGGCCAAGCTTATGCAGGCTTTGGCTATGATGATGAGCTTACCCTCGGCGTATTGGATCTCGGTCGGACTATCAACTCGCAGATTAAGATAGGTGCGCGATATCAATATTTTGATACGAATGGAAACAACGATCAGCATTCCGCTTGGGTCTATTTGAACGCAGAGCAGTTTTTTGCACAATCTTGGCGTATCGACACGCGCCAAGTCATCGAACAGAGAATTGCTACGACGGGCGTCAGCGATCGCACGCGGTATCGGCCGCGTTTTCGTCTCAGTTATTTCGGGAACGCTGTTGGGCGAAACTATCAACTTTATGGATCAGTGGAGCCCGTCCTGAATCTCTCTGAAGACAATAATGATCAAACCAGCTGGGCGGGGGGTGCTTATTTGGAGCTCAATTCTAGAACGCAATTGAACGGATTTTATCAGTACACTGAAACCGAACGTGGGCCAGATATTCACTTCCCCGGGATCGGACTGTTGTTTACGTTTTAAAATCGACCAAGAGGGCGGTTACTGCGTCTCACCATTGCTTTCACCGCGATAGCGGCCATCATAGGTGAGCGTAACAAAGCCTCGGTTCGCTAAGCGCTGCGCGTATTGCGCCATAATGGTTGAACTTCGGTGTCTCTCGATCGAAAGCGTGGCCTTTTGATGAGCCCATTGCGACGAACGCGCCTTGCAGGCTAAGTGTCATAAATCCCCGCAATTGACTTGCCGAGTATTGGCAGCAGGTTAGCCGCGGTCCGACCGTTCATAAGGGTCTAGCGCTTTGAAGCGTATCGCCTCGAGGAATAAGCGAATACTGGTCGCAACCAAGATCGTTTTGAAGACGAACACGCCGATAAGAAGTCCAATCACTTCGCGATTAGGGCTAAGGTCGCTTAAGTTAAATCCAAAGAGAGATGGGGCATCCAATAAGAATAGCTCAAACGGCACGCCGAGCCAGAAGATAAAATGGGCAACCGGACCAGGGTCATTGGTTCCAGCGAACAGCGTAAGGTCCGGATACATGGTCTGGAGCCCCCAAGATACGGCAGCCGCATATGCGCTTTCAAATGCGATTAAAATGATGAACAAACTTAGGATCATGCCGCGCAGCATAGCGCGCATGAAGTGGCGATACTGTTCGGGCGTGAGAAACTCATCGCTCTTTTGAACCGGAATCTGCTCATAAAGCGCAAACAAGTTTTGACGCAATTTGTTTGGACGAAACAGCATGTAGATCATATCGCCAATCAGAAGCACAACACCGGTTAGAACCATTACCAGTGGCAGCGTTGGGATACCTTGAAATGCTGGAATGATCGCCGAAGCGCCCCATCCCAGCAATAAGGCACCGCCAAAATAGACAAGCGCCATCACGCCAAAAACCAATAGCCCTGCCAACAGACCAAACGCAGCGCCAAAGACCCAATTGGAGCCTCTCTCAATGGATCGATCAATCAATTCAGGTGTTTCGTCTACCATCCGTTTGCTGTCCCCAGAGCGTTCTTAGCTCTTTTGTTTTCAAGCACCTACTCTCAACGCTACTAACAGCGCTTGATGACTATGATGCGAAACTGGATAAGTCACGCAAAACGACTAGTCTTCGGGTCCACTGTCTTGCCGCAAGCCGAACAAATGATATCCGTGCGCAAATCGTGCTCGCATGTTTTGCCGGTTACAGGTGATCGGGTTTTAGGGGCGTTCAAAACGCCATTATGGTGAGCCGCAAGAAAGTTGCAGGACGTGTCCTTACTACGCTAACGAGCAAACGACCAGCTTTTGTAATGTCTGCTTTCGCTCGTACAGCCGACATGCGGAGCGTCTTAGATGGGGCGACTTAAGCCTCTGCGCTAATGACTGCTTTTGCTCGCCTACGAGCCAAATTAAAGGCGGTGGAGAGGTTCCCGGTCACGTCCGATCCCGTCAATTTCGCTGAATCAACACAACCCAATCGCTATTTGGCTGAGATGGAGGGGTTCCCATCGCACGGTAATCGCCGCCCATAATCTCAGTCACTGATCCGTTTTGTAGGGCGCCACCCTCTAGTGGATTATACCAGGACACAGAATAAGCGCCGGTCTGCCCGGTCAGGTCAAGAACCTGCTCATCGGCTTGGTCGACAAGGTAACCGACATAGATCTGGCCCGGGTCAGCGAGGAGGTAATTGTCATTGTCCGAAGCGCCCGGCGACACACCTGAACCCGTCCCGCCGACCGAGCCGTCAGCGGTCGTAGCATTGCTTTCATTGGTTGACCGACTGGAGCCCTTGTTGAGGGTCATACGGTCGAAATGAAACTCTGTGGAGCGCCCTGAGATCTCGATCCGGTGACGGCCTGCGGACAAATTGTATATCGCCGGTAATTTTGAGCCGTCCTGGCGGTCGAGATTATTCGACCATACCCAATCGGTCAGGCTGCCGCTGAAGAACATCTTCCACCAAGTTTGACCCGCCTCGCCATCCGGTTGGACTTGTTCGCCGCTGGATTCTTCGATCACCCGCATCCAGATATCATTGTTAAGATCGGTGCGCCCATCATTTCGCGAAATCCGCCGGGCCCGGAAAGCGAACCGATAAATTCCTGCGGCGCTTGCTGGAATGTCGACAACATAGCCCATTGTTCCGCTGCCGGCACGATTGATGTTGAAAATGTCCGGCCCTGCCCAACGATAATAGCCGGTTCCCGTGTAGCCTGGCTTGTCATTTTCAAAAACCCAATCGCCCGGCGGATTGGGACCAATGTCCTCAGCTTCGATCGCGAATGTGGTTGGATTGCTCGGCAGACTGTATACACCAACATTCGTCGCCGATTGAGACTCGCCCTGCGTTGTGAGTAGGGAATCGGACTCTACCATTGTCAGGGCTGACCGACCGATATGCGCATTGAAGAAGGCCGCTGCGTTAGCCGCGTCATTCCATTTCGATTGCCGGGTTTCGTGATCCTGGCACGTGAGGTCATCGCATCCGGTCTGATAGCCATAGTAATATTCGACGCCGGCGCCTCCGGCCGTCAGCGTGTTCCACAAGACACGGCGGCGGACAGCCTCACGATTATCGCTTTGATTGCGGCTCTGCGGCAGCTGGCCCGCTGGATAGGCACTGTCAGCGGCGACCCCGCGGCTGGCGCTGCCGGGTTCATCCAAAGCCACGACCCAGGCTTTGCCCTGATCACGCGAGCGCGACACCCATTCGGTCAGCGTTGAGCGGACTTCATTGAAATTCTGATTGCCGGTCTGAACTGACGCGCCGGTCAAGGCAGACTGATTGCCCAAGAGGGGACCATAATGCTGGTCCCACTGCCCAGGATACGTGTGGAGAACACGCAAGTGCCCGTACGGGTCAATCTCGTCCAGATAGGTCAGCGTTTGCCTGGCGGTCTCTGTCGACAAGGTATATTCCTCGCCGAGGTTCCAGTTGAGCGCCAGATGGTGACCGAAACGGGCCACCAGTTCGCGATAATAGAGTTGGCGTTCAGGCCCAAAGGCCCCGTCATCCATCAATTCATCATTTTCTGTTTCCATCGTCTTGAAATGCAGGAATAGACCGAGCTGATCAGCATAGGAAAAGACCCGGTCCCACTGATCAAGTTTGGAGACATCAAATCGGTCATGATGAACGCCCTGGTTCCATTGGGCGTTGCGGCCGAGGCCATCATATTCGGTGAGAGACACACGAAGGAGATGCGGGAAAATATTCTCGTCATCGCCGCCCAGGCTGAAGGTCAGAAATGACACAGCGTTGACGCCTTGGTCGGCAAGATAGGACCAGGCGCCGAGCAGCTCTTGCCCTTTTGTGTCCTGCCAAAGGAACGCGTCCGCTCCCGTCGCGCTGCTAAAGTCATCCAGGTGCGGCCACCAATCTTTGCGTCGATCGCCGCGATTTGGCGTGGCGTCGAAGTCTTCATAAGCAAGCGTGTTCTCGGGCGAGTCGGCCCCGACTTTGAAAAACGGATCGCCATTCTCGAATTGCAGATAATGTCCGCCTTGATAGCTCAAACGACCTTTATCGGAAGCGCGAAAGTCATTGCCTGTCTTGGTGCTGCTGCCGATTGAGAATGAGCCGCTCAATCCGTCTAGATCTGCCACGGCTGTTCCGCCGCCATTGAGCGCGACGTTTGCGCCTTCTCGGAAGGATATCGCATAGTCCCAATTGCCGACCGTATTCGGCGTAAAATGAACACGCCATTGGTCGCCGCCTGTACAACTGGTTTCTGCGGCGTTGCCACATGCTGCAAAATAGCCGGGCGCCGTATAGCTCTGACTGCCCTGGCTGAATGTTACGTTCAAAGCAAAATCGGTGAATGGATTGGTCGCGCCATCTTCTTCCGCGCTGGGGCCATCCAGGGTCAACGTGATCGGATGCCAGAGTTCGGTCTCACCAGAAAAGGTTACCGATTGCGGCGTTGCAGGTGGGGGCGGTGGTGGAGGTGGCGGCGAGGCTGGTGGCGGCGTTGAAGGTTGCCCGCCCACGGCCGGAATAGAGGGACTGTCGCTGCCGCCGCCGGAGCAGCCGGTTATCATGACTGATAAAATGAGCGTCGACGCGCAGGTGCGAACAAACTTCATAACGTGTCCCCGATACAACCGAATGAAAACTCAAAGCGCGCCGCCAAAATACGCGCGATCAATTTCACAAACACGAACCCGGATCGTCAGAATTGTCGGAATATCTCAAGCGCAGGTTTACCATGCTGCGAAGACGCGACCGAGACCAGTTACGGAACGGATAGGCTACCAAATTGGTTAGTCCACAATGGAAACACCATACCGCTCGCAAATCGGATCAAGATCTTTCCAGTTGTGGTTTCCATCCCACTCCCAAAACGTCCGTCCCTGCGGATCGAGATTATCGAGCC